>JBGTNF010000181.1:0-4716 GCA_041743205.1 Thermomicrobiales bacterium
GAGCTCGAAGCGCTCGATCGGCTCGCAGACGCGGGTGCCGGCCTGCTGAAGCGCCGCCATCAGCACCAGTGGCGTCAGCTGCCGGAAATCGGCGGCAACCGAGTGCGGCGACGAAAAACCGACGTCCGTCACCGTGACCACGAGGTCGATCACCACCCAACCGTACAGGCCCTCCGCCAGCGTCTGGGGCACCGTTTCCTCGATCGCCGTGTAGAACGAGAGCGGAAGCGAGCCGAGCTCCCGGTGGTAGGTGAGACCGCTCCCCTCCGGACCGGGCATAACCGACAGGCCGACCGTGGCGGCGAACGGGTTGCCGGGTCCCATGACTTCGACCGCCGACCCGCGCCCGGCGGGCCGCTCGACGTGGATGACCTCGCTCGGCTCGAACGCGGCGCTGACGCCGAATTCTGTTTCGAGCGTGGCGGCGATGACCTCTTTCTGGACCTCGCCGTAGAGCCTGACCGCGATCAGGCCCCGCGCGTTGTCGCGCCGGACGCTGATGAGCGGATCCTGGTCCGCCAGGTCGGCCAGCGCCGCGTTCAACCGGTGCCGGAGCGCGGGATCGACCGGACGAACGATGCTTTCCAGCACCGGCGGCGGAAACGAAGCCGGGCGGCGATCCAGTTTCGGGACGCCCAGGGTGTCGCCAATCCGGGCGTCCTTCAGGCCGTGCAGGCGCACGATGTCACCCGCGCGGGCCGTTGCCGCCGCCGATACCTCGCCTTCGTCGAAGGCGTCAATGCCGGTGATCCGCGCGCGAGCTTGCTCGACGACGCCACCGTCGTCGATGTGACCGATGGTGACGGATTGCCGGGCATGGACCGCCCCGGCGTGAAGCCGCGCGTAGACGATCTTCTCGCCGCCGCGGCCGCGCTGGATCTTGAAGACTTCCCCGTCCAGGGGATCGGCGTCGCAATCCGGGGCCGGTGGCAGGAAGCGGTCGATGGCGTGCAGCACTCCGTCCACTCCGGCTCCAGTCATCGCCGAGCCGAATTGGACCGGGCTGACGAGGCCCCGCCGGGCCTGGGTCAGGACTTCGCGGTGCAAGGCATCGACGGCAATGTGACCGCCACTACGGAGATAGCTGTCGAGCAGCCGATCATCGCCTTCAGTCAGCACGTCGGTCAGGCGGTCGATGAACGTGGCGTCATGATTGGATCGAGGAAGAACGCGTGCGCCCGGCGTGCCGATGGCGGCGACAGTGTTGAGCGGCACGACGCGGAGGCCCAGCTTCTGGCGGATCTCCTCCAGCAGCGAGTGATCGCGGGCGCCGCGGCGGTCGATCTTGTTGGCGAAGACGATGAGTGGAAGGTCGAGCGACCGGATCGCCTGGGCGAGGCGGCGGGTCTGGGCCTGGACCCCTTCGACAGCTGATACCACCAGCACCACACCATCGAGGACGCGCAGGGCGCGCTCGACCTCGGCAATGAAATCCGGGTGGCCGGGGGTGTCGATCAGGTTGACCTTGAGGTCGCCGATCCGGAAGGAGACGACGGCCGACTGGATCGTGATGCCGCGCTCGCGTTCGAGGTCAAGAGTGTCGGTGTGGGTGTCGCCGTGGTCGACACGGCCGAGCGCGGGGATGACCCCGGCGTGGTAGAGAATCTGTTCAGTGAGGCTGGTCTTGCCGGCGTCGACGTGCGCCAGTATCCCGATGTTGACGGTCCGCATGCAGCAGGTTTCCCCTGTCGAGAACGTTGGTGGTCGTTTGGGTTCTCGACAACTCTGCCATGCGGTTGCTCCTTTTGTGGTTATGCCAATTTGCGACCATGATAGCGGGCGGCGGGCAGCCGGTCAATTCGTTAACGCCGCCGGTTGGGAATGGTTCCCGCGATCCAGGGGCGGGTTCTTCCCCGCGACGAACCCCGCCGTCACGTCACCCCGAGCGAAGTCGATCCGGCAGCGCGTCGAGCGGGGCGGGGTCTCCTCGCCGCAGCGAGCCGGGCCACGCTTAAGATTCCTCGTTCCTCGGAATGACAAAAGGGAGCGCTCGACATGACGTGGGCATGCTTGGGATGACGCGGGGCGCCTACAACGTGCGGGCGACGAGTTTCGAGATGGCGCCGAGGGTTTCGGCGACGCCGTTGCCCTGGGTGGCGATCGCTTCGAACGACGGCCAGACGTGGGGGTTCAAGGCGGTGTCCATATCATTGCGGCCGAGGGCGCCGGGGAGGTCGAACTTGTTGTACTGGAAGACGATCGGCAGGTTTGATTGTTGCCGCTGGTAGTGGGCGAGATGCTGCTCCAATTCGGCGAGGCTCTGGACGTTGGCCGGGCGGCGGACCGGGTCCGAATCGGCGACGAAGACGATGCCGTCGGCGCCGCCGAGGATTGCCCGCCGGGTGCGGACGTAGACCTCCTGGCCAGGCACGGAGTAGAGGTGGAACCGGATTGCCCAGCCGCCGACGCGGATTGCCTCGATCGGCACGAAGTCGAAGAAGAGGGTGCGCTCGGCCTCGGTCGCGATCGTCTTCATCTCGCCCCGGATGCCGGCAGGCAGGCGTCCGTGGATGTTGACGAGGTTGGTCGTCTTGCCGCTCAGGCCAGGGCCGTAATAGACGATTTTGGCGTGGATCTCGCGATTGGTAACGTCGATCAGCGCCATGACTGAGGCCAGTCAATTATGACGCTGTGTGCAACGCAGCGTTGTTGGGGCACGTTGCCCGCCTGGCCGGCTTGTGGGCGCCACGCTCGCCGGCGAAGCCGGTGGAACGTCATTCCGCCGGGAGGCGCAGCCGACCAGCGGAATCTCCTGGCCGCAGCCAGTATTGGTGATGTGCCGCTGCGGCGGGAGATTCCTCCACTCGCTGGCGCTCGCTGCGGAATGACGTCTAAACGCTGCGCGGAAATCGTTGCACGGCAATGTAGGGCACAGAACGTACCGCCTGCGTTGTGGAGACTCGGGCGGCCACAAGGGCCGCCCCTACCAGATGACTGACCGCGGTCCAATGGCATCCAGGCCCTCAACACGAGAGGCCCTGGACGGCCGATTCGTCGCTGGTGACGCGATCGACGATTTCGCCGATCTGGCGGGCTTCCGGGTAGCGGTCAAGCACCGTGTCACGGTCGGCCTCACGAACGACGACGACGAAGCCGACGCCCATGTTGAACGCGCGGTAACGCTCGTCGAGCGAGACTCGCCCCTTCTCGACAAGGTAGTCGAAGATCGGGGGCGTGACCCACGATTCCGGGTCGAGGCGGGCGATGGCGGCGGGCGGCAGCGTGCGCGGCAGGTTGTCCTTCAACCCGCCGCCCGTGATGTGGGCCATGCCGCGGACGATGCCCTCGGCGAGCAACGGCTGGATCTCCGGAAGGTAGGAACGATGTTCCGCCATGAGCGCGTCACCGAGCGAGCCGCCGCCGGGCAACGTTGCCGCCAGGAGCGAGGCATCGTGCGCCGCGTCGCCGGTCAGGCCGATGATCCGGCGGGCGAGGCTGTACCCATTCGTGTGCAGCCCGGTGCTGGGAAACCCGATGGCGACATCGCCCGTGCGGATCGCCGAGCCGTCGACGACCGCGTCCGGCAGCACCGTCCCCACCACGAACCCGGCCAGGTCGTACTCGCCGGCGGGGTACATGTCCGGCATCTCGGCCGTTTCTCCGCCGAGCAGGGCGTGGCCGTTCGCGAGGCAGGCGTCGGCGACGCCGCCGACGACGGCGGTGACGATTTCCGGTTCGAGCTTGCCGGTCGCGAAGTAGTCGAGGAAGAAGAGCGGTTTCGCGCCCAGCGCCAGGATGTCGTTGACGCAGTGGTTGACGATGTCCCGGCCAACTTTGGCGTGGGCGTCGCCGCCGAGCACGAAGGCGAGCCGCAGCTTGGTGCCGACGCCATCGGCGCTGGCGACGAGGATCTGGTCCGGCCCCGACGGCAGGAGCCAAGTACCCCCGAAGTGGCCGATGGGTCCGGCCTGGGCGCCGAGCGTGGCCTGGGCCTTGGCCTTGACCGACGCGATGGCGGTCATCTTGGCGTCGATATCGACCCCGGCATCCTTGTAGGACATGCCCGTAGGGGCGTCATCCGGCGTCATCTGTCATCCCCGTGGTTCAATGTGCAGCGGAAAGGGGCGCCGTTGCCGGCGCCCCGTAATCGTACGATGTTTGCGGCTCAGGCGGCGGATGTCGCCGCCGGTTCCCCGGTCACCGCGGCAACCGTCGCCGCCGTCACCGGGTTGGCGACGCGGCGGATGAACGGCTCGAAACGGGAGATCTCCCGCTCCGGGAGCCAGCCGGCCAGCGACGTGCCGTGCTCGTCGAACTCACGAACCTCGACCCGGCCGAGGGTGTGGAACCGGTCGACCAGCTCGGAGCGGTCGAACGGGATCGCCAGCTCGACATTGACGAACGAATCCTCCTGCTCGAGCACGGTTTCGATCCGGCCGAGGAGGGCGTCGAGGTGGAGCCCTTCCTGCGCCGAGATCGCGACCGAATCCTGCGGGGCGCCGATGGTTTCGGCACGGGTCGCGAGATCGGCCAGTTGCTCCGGGCTGTAACGGTCGATCTTGTTCAGCGCGAACACCACCGGAACACTGTCGGCCCCAAGGTCTTCGAGCGTCGTGTTCACCGTTTGGACCTGTTCGGCCGCATTCGGGTGGGTGACGTCGACGACGTGGATCAGGACGGTCGCCTCGCTGATCTCTTCCAGCGTGGCGCGGAACGCAGCGATCAGCTGCGTCGGCAGGTTGTTGATGAAGCCCACGGTATCGGTCAGCAGCGTCT
>JBGTNF010000182.1:0-6905 GCA_041743205.1 Thermomicrobiales bacterium
TCGGCCCCGTAGCCCGCGCCGGTGAACGGATCGTAGTACTCGCGGAAGCCGCTCCGTTCGACGAGTTTCAGGATCGTCGCCCGCAGGCGTTCGGCCTCGTCCCGATACCCCTTGTAGTAGAGGCACTGGTAGACGAACCAGTTGTGGAAAATCCAGGTCGGGCCGCGCCACAGGTACTCCGAAGGACCGGGATCGAACGACGGATCGTTGCGGGCGACGGACGGAATCGGGTAGGGCAGGCCAAACTCTTCCTCGTTCGAGAGGTGACGCTCGATCAGCGAGGCGCCGATGGGCTCCGGCAGGTCGCGGATGACCAGCGGGAAGAAGATCGTCGGCGTCAGCACCCGCAGCATCTCGCCGGATCGAGTCCGGACATCGTGGAAGGCGGCCGACTCCCCGTCGTACATCTGCGCAATCATCGACTCCATCACCAGCTGCGCGCGGTCTCGGTAGCGGCTGGCGTCGGGATCGTCGAGGATTTCGCAGAGATCGGCCATCGCGGTCAGGTTCTGGTTGTAGATGGTATTGAACCCGACCTCCTTGACCAGGAAGTAATCCAGGCGCCGAAGCGTTGCCAGGTTGTAGCGGTGGCGAAAATTGCGGGCGTCTACGCGCACGACCTTCCAGAAGAGTCGCCGGTTGGCGACGCCGGGCCCGAATCCCACAACCTCGTCGAACGTCGGTTTCCAGTCCATCCCGGATTCGAAGGGCGTGATGATCGAGAGCAGCCCGTCGCCGTCGAAATCCCGATTCCGTTCGAGCCAGGCGAAGTACCGCTTCAGCTTCGGCAGGATGTCCCGCAGGAAGTCGCGGTCGTGCGTGCCGTCGTACACCCGTTGCACGGCCTGGGCGACCAGCGGCGGCTGGATCAGGGCGCTCATGTGGGGGCGGAACAGGTCACGCGACGGCGGGCCCTGGAAGATGTCCGTCCATTTGGCCGGGAGCGGACGGCTCCAGAAGAGCATGTGCCCGACGAAGCCGTCGTCGGCCTGCATCGCGAAGAGGCTGAGCAGGTTGCGCCTGGCGAGGTCGTGCTCGTCGAGCGCGGTGAGGATGAAGACGTGGAGGCAGGTGTCCCAGAAATACTGGTAGGGATAGGTGCCGGGCGACGGCTTGATGTAGCAGTAGCGAGTCTGGAAGCGTTCCGACCAGCCTTCGTGCGCGTTCGCCGTCAGCATTTCCCGCACGGCCAGCCGGATTTCGGATTCTGTCACGCGCATGTCCTCAGGACGCTCGGCCGTGCTCCGGCCCCAGTCGGGCCCTCACGACGTGCGTACCTGGGGATCATCCTACCGCGCTGGACGAATCGGACGCGACATCAGGGGCCAGTCACTGGCCCGGCGTCCGTGTCGAGTTGCCGTCAATCGCTGGCTTCCGACCGGTTCACGATTCGTGCGTTTCTGGCCAGAAGTCCATGACCTGGCGGAGGATCGCGAACTCGCCCGTGTGGTAGGCGTTGTGGTCGACGACCACGAGGATCTGGCGCAGCAGGGTGTGCGACTCGTTGCCGCTGGCGTGGCGGGCGAGTCCGGAGAGGTCGCGCTTCGGATTGTTGGCGAGGGCGCGCAGGTCGGCTTGGGTCTTGTAGATCGCCTCGATCGTGGCGTTCCAGCCGGCTTCATCCGTGACGGCATCGCTGGCTGGCCAGTAATCGCCGGGCCAGGCGAGTTCTCGGTATTCCGTGCTGTCGACATAATCGAGGATGTCGCGGGCGGTGATCCGGATGTGTTCGAGCAGGTGCCAGAACGAGTAGGGGACGTTGGTAGGTTTGGTGTTGTAGTGCGCCGGCGGGAAGAGGGTGATCGCCTCCGCGAAGGTCATCGACGCCTGGCCGCCGTCGAGGGCTCCCACTACGGCGGCGCGGGTTGCGGAATCGTTCAAGGCGGTTTCTCCGGACGTGGCGGGCGGCTGGCTACGGTGGCGACTGCATTCGATGCGCGATGCATATCGCCGACCCTCGTAGGGGCGGACCTGCATAGACCGCGAATTGCATCTCCGCAATTCGGTTCTTGTCGATGCTGTGTCGAACGGAGCCGCCCGGATGGTGGCAAATCCGAGCTTGCCGTTCTCCCATTTGGGCGGACACCCTGGCACAGTGTTTGCCGGATCCAGTTCGCGCCCTGGGTCCGCCCCTCCGACGGTCTCCAATGCGCGTCGGGGGTATAGCTCAGACCGGCCACCGTGACGCCGCCACGTTGAGGCGACTATCCATCCGTCGAGAAGGCGTAGACAGTGGTTGAGGCGAACTGCTCGCCGGGACGGAGCTCGGTGCTCGGGAAGTCGGGCTCGTTCGGCGAGTCCGGGAAATGCTGCGTTTCGAGGCAGAACGCGTCGCCCTGGCGATAGGCTCGGCCGCTGGGTCCGCCGAACGCGCCGTTCAGGAAGTTGCCAGAGTAGAACTGGATGCCTGGTTCCGTGGTCGAAACGGTCATGACGCGGCCGCTGGCCGGGTCGGTGACCTGGGCGGCCTGGATCATGGTCGTGTCGTCCGATGCTTCGCGGTCGAGCACGAAGTTGTGGTCGTAGCCGAGGCCGATGGCGATTTGCGGGTCGGCGGCGTCGCGGATGTCCTGGCCGATTGGCTTGGTGGTGGTGAAGTCGAACGCCGTGCCGGCGACCGGGGCGATCTCGCCGGTTGGGATCAGGGTTTCGTCGACCGGGGTGTAGGTGCCGGCGTTGAGCTGGAGTTCGTGGTCGTAGATCGAGCCGCTCCCTTCCCCGGCGAGGTTGAAGTAGGTGTGATTGGAAAGGTTGATCACGGTCGGGGCGTCGGTCGTCGCCGCGTAGTCGAGCCGGAGTTCGTCGTTGTTGGTGAGGGTGTAGGTGACGGAGGTGTCCAGTGTCCCGGGGTAGCCTTCCTCGCCGTCCGGACTGGTGTAACTCATCGTCACGGCCGGGCCGTCGGCGCTCTCCACCGCTTCGGCTGTCCAGACGACGTTGTCGAATCCCAGGTCGCCGCCGTGGAGGGTGTTGGGATCGTTGTTGATCGCCAGTTCGTAGGTTTCGCCATCCAGCGTGAACGTGCCCTCGGCGATCCGGTTCGCGTAGCGGCCGACGACCGCGCCAAAGTAGGGGCTGATCGTGGCGTACTCCTCAAGGTTGTCGAAGCCGAGAGCGACGTTCGCCAGGTTGCCGTCCCGGTCCGGGACGATGATCGACTGGACAGTGGCGCCGTAGGTGAGGATCGAGACCTGCAGGCCGCTGGCGTTGGTCAGCGTGTAGCGGTCGACCGGTTGGCCATCGACCTCGCCGAAGGGCTCGCTGGCGACGCCCGGCCCGCTGACCGGGCTGGCCTCAGGGGTGGCCTCAGGCGTGGCGTCCCCTTGGGCAATGGCGGCCGTGGCGGTGGACGTGACGACCAGGGCGAGGGCGAGGAGCAGCCTGGCTCCGCGCAAGGCCGTGGCGTGAGTCGAGTGACGAGAGGCGATGTGCATCGTAACTCCTTCCGGGCGGCGGGAAGGCCGATGGCGCAGGCGCGCCGGCTGGGTCCCGCTCGTTGTACCTGTGTGAACCCACCCTATCACGGCTGGCAAACCTGGGGGCTGCCTGATGGCCCCCTTGGCCCCCGTGATGGGTGGCGTGCACGTTCATTCCGGTGCGGGCAGGAGGCCGTCGAGGCGGTCGAGGACAAAGGTCGGGCGATCCCCTGGCGCCGTGCCGGCGAGCATTTCCCGGGTGGTTTCCCCGGTCAGCACCAGCGCCGAGTCCATCCCGGCGTCGATCGCCATCCGGATGTCGGTGCCGAGTCTGTCGCCGACCATGACGCAGTCCCGGGCATCCAGCCCGAGCCGGGCGAGGGCGGCGTCGAGCATGAACCGGTCGGGCTTGCCGACATTCTGCTGGCACCTTACGCCGGTGCAGCCTTCGATCGCCCCGATGATCGCGCCGGCGTCCGGCTCGCCGCGCCCGTTCGGGAACGGGCAGTAGCGGTCGGGGTTGGTGGCGATCAGGCGAGCTCGTTTGTGGACGGCGATCGCGTCGAAGGCGATCTGGAGCTTGCGGTAGTCGAAACCGCGGTCGTAACTGGCGATCACGAAGTCGATCCGCGCCGGATCGTCGGAAATCGCGATGCCGGCCGCGGTCAGGGCGTCGACCAGGGGCGCTTCGGCGATCGGGAAGGCCACCGCGCCGGGGTGGAAGCGGAGCAGCCAGGCCGTCATCGTGTCCACCGTGTTGAGCACCTCCTCGGGCGTGACCTCGATCCCGAGCCCGGCGAGTTTGGCGACGTAGGCGGCGGACGCCTTGGTCGGATTGTTGGAGAGGAAGTGGATCTGCCGATCGAGCGCGCGAAGCCGGGCGATGACGTCGGCGGCGCCCGGCAGCAACTCATCGCCGAGGTAGATCGTGCCGTCGAGATCGAAGATGTAGCCAGCGTATGGCGGCGGGGCCGGCGGTGGCGGTTCGGGCATGGAATGGTTTCCCTGACGCTTGGAAACACGGCTTCGGGCCGGCTTTCGCACGTTGATGCTGGCCCGGCTTCGGGCGTTGACGCCCTCGGAGAACGATCCTACCGTACGGATTGGCTGCCCAACGATGCGTGGCACGAATGTGAGACGCGGCGTCGGTACGTCCAGCGATGATGAGGCGGATCGGGGGCAGGAAATGACGATGCGGATAGACCGGTCACTTCTCGACATCGCGCTGGCGAGGGCAACGACGACGCGTCACGTGATCGTCGAACGCGGTGGGCTGGCGGCCGCCGGAACGCTCGTGCCCGCGCTCTATCCCGCCCGTCCAGTAGTGATCGTGGCCGACGAAACCACCTTCGCCCTCGCTGGTGGGCGGGTCGAAGCTGCGTTGCGAGCGGCGGGCCAGCCGGTGCTCGCCCCATTCGTGTTTCCGGGTGAGCCCACCCTGCGGCCCGACATCCGGCACGTCGCCTCGATCCGGGGGCGGCTCGAAACGGCCGGTGGGCCGGTGCTGCCGGTCGCGGTCGGTTCAGGGGCCATCAACGATCTCGTCAAGCGGGCCGCGCACGGGGCCGGCCTACCCTACATCGCCGTGGCCACGGCCGCCTCGATGGATGGCTACACGGCCTCCGGGGCCGCGTTGATCCGTGACGGCGTCAAACAAACGTTCCCGTGCGACGCGCCGGTGGCGGTGATTGCCGACCTCGACCTGCTCGCCGCGGCGCCCAGGTCGATGACGGCGGCGGGCTACGGCGACCTGCTCGGAAAAGTGTCGGCGGGAGCCGACTGGATCGTGGCCGACGCGTTGGAGATCGAACCGATCCAGCCCGATGTCTGGGCGATGGTGCAGGGACCGTTGCCGGCATTGCTGGCCAACCCGGCGCGCTACCAGATGAGTGATCCGGTCGCCATCGAGCAGCTCTTCCTCGGCCTGGTGATGACCGGGCTCGCGATCCAGGCGTCGGGGTCGTCGCGCTGCGCGTCCGGCAGCGAGCACCAGTTCAGCCACCTGTGGGAAATGCGCGGGCTGGAGCACGACGGCGAGCCGGTGCCGCACGGCGTCAAGGTCGGCTTCGGCTCGATTTTCTCGGCGGCGCTCTACGAGCGGTTCCTGGCGCGGGACTGGTCGCGATTCGACATCGAGGCGGCGGTGAGGGCCTATCCTTCGCTGGCGGCGATGGAATCCGGGATACGGGCGCTGGACGATTCGCCGGCCCTGATCGACCTGGCGCTGGCGGAATCCCGAGCCAAACGGGTCGATGTCGAGACGCTGCGGCATCGCCTGGCGGCGTTTCGCAAAGGCTGGCCAGCCATGAAGACCCGGCTAGAGGCGCAGGTGTTGGGCACGGCTACGCTGCGCCGGGTGCTGACCGAGGGCGGCTGCCCAACCGAACCGGCAGCGATCGGCCTGACGCGCGACCAGGTGCGGGCCAGCTACACCGCCGCCCGCTGGATCCGGCGCCGGTACACGCTGCACGACCTGGCCTTCGAGCTGGACGTTATCGACGAGCTGGTGGCCGAGATCTTCGCGCCCGGCGGCTTCTGGGCCACCGTGTCGTGATGGTCCCGACGCCGGCTGGCCCGTAGCGTTGCTGGTGCGGTTCCGCTACGATGCGGGCAGGTTTCCAGTCACCGCGTCGGGTCGTGTTCGCTTTCGCACGCGGTCGGGTCGAATCGGTGAATCGCCAGCGTACCCGCGCCTCGCTCAGGTCAGGATGTCGCCATGTTCGCCTTCCCCGCTCGGGTCCTGTTCCTCCTCGTCGGCCTGGCATTGTGCCTGCTGGGCTCGATCGCGCCCGTGAGCGGCCAGGACGCCACGCCACCGGCGACGCCCTCTTCAGCCTCGACCGGCGTTTCCCGCGAGGTGCTCAATACCGACCTGCCGGAAATGGCTCCCGGCTACGCGTTGATGTTGACCCGCGTCGTGATCGAACCAGGCGGGGCCGCTGCCGCCCCCACGCACCCGGGCACCCAACTCATCCACATCGAATCCGGCACGATCCTTTACTCCGTAGTGAGGTGCGAGCTTCCATATACGCTGGCTGGCGAGGCTGGCCAGCCAGGAGTCGAGGGCATTCTCGAGGCGGGCGAAACGATGGAATTCGGGCCTGGCGACCGGTTTACCGTAGGCAAGGGCATGATCCACATCGCCGAGAATCGGGACGACGTGCCGGTGGTGATCCTGGCGGCGGCCTTGCTGGCTCCCAACCTGCCCGCGAGCATTCCGATCGACGTCGACCAGACCGCCACGCCGGCGCCGTAGCGGCGGCGCCTCAATCGCGCAGCCCGGTCGCGTCGCCCACCGCCAGGGAGAGCCAGACGGCGTAATTTTCGGAAACGTGCTGGACATCGCTCCGCGTGATGAGGCCGTTGACGATCGCCGGGCACACCGCATCGGTGCAGAGCCAGGGGACGACATCGACGTAACGGGCTCCGTGGTCCGCCGCGACTCTCGCCTCCATCGCATTGTGGCCGGCGTCGACGGCCTCCGCGTAC
>JBGTNF010000183.1:0-11745 GCA_041743205.1 Thermomicrobiales bacterium
GCGGCCGACCTCGCCGAAGGCGCGGGGATCGTCGGAGTCCATTTCGGCTCGGGCAAGACGCCGGTGATCGCGGCCCGGCGGGAAAGGCTGACCTTCCCGCTCGGCGCCACCTCGATCACCATCACCTCGATCTCGTCGCCAAGGTTGACGACATCCTCGACCCGATCGACTCGGATGTCAGGACTGTCCGAAAGCTCCGAGATGTGAACCAGGCCATCGCGGCCCGGGACGAGTTCGACGAAGGCGCCGAAGGGCATGATGTTGACCACCTCGCCCGTGTACTTTTCGCCGCGTTCGACCCTGATTTCCTCGACCGGCGCGGTCAGAGCGACGATCCGGGTCTTGGCGAGTTCGACGCCGTCCGGGTTGTTGCCCGAAATCGAGACCGTGCCGTCATCGGCGATGTCGATCTTGGCCCCGGTCTCTTCCTGGATCGAGCGGATCATCTTGCCGCCGGGTCCGATGACGGCGCCGATCTTCTCGGTCGCGATCTTGATCCGGTGCACCTGCGGCGCAAACTTCGACATTTCGCTGCGCGGCGCGTCGATCGCTTCCAGCATCTTGCCGAGGATGTGAGCGCGGCCCTCGTGCGCCTGATTGAGAGCCTGACGCATCACGTCGATCGTGATGCCTTTGACCTTGATGTCCATCTGGATCGCGGTCACGCCGTTGGCCGTGCCCGCCACTTTGAAGTCCATGTCACCGAGCGCGTCTTCCATGCCCTGGATATCGCTCAGCACCGCAAACTTGCCGGTGAGGGGATCGGTGATGAGCCCCATCGCGATTCCGGCCACCGGAGCGTCGATCTGGACACCGGCATCCATCAGGGCGAGGGTCGAGCCACAGACGCTGGCCATCGAGGTCGAGCCGTTGGAGCTCACAACTTCGGAGACGAGGCGCAGCGTGTAGGGGAAGTCCTCGGCGCTCGGGACCACGTTCACCAGGGCGCGCTCGGCGAGCGATCCGTGGCCGATGTCCCGGCGGCTGGTGCCGCGCAAACGGCGGACCTCGCCGACGCTGTAGGGCGGGAAGTTGTAGTGGTGGATGTACCGCTTGCTGGTTTCCGGGCTGATCGAATCGAGCCGCTGCTCCTCGGATGGCGACCCGAGAGTGAGGACGGTGACGACCTGGGTCTGGCCGCGGGTGAAGATCGCCGAGCCGTGGGCGCGTGGCAAGTAACCGACCTGAATCCAGATCGGGCGGATCTCGTTGGGACCCCGGCCATCCGGCCGGATCCCCTCTTCGAGGATGCCGCTGCGGACTTCGCGCTTGAGCTGGCTCTCGTACGCATCCTTGACGTCGCCGGCGAAGTACTTGGGCCGTTCGTCTCCAGGCGCGGCGACGAGGTGAGCGACGGCCTCGGCCTGGAGCTCATCCGTCTCTTCGAGGCGGACGACCTTGTTCGCGTTGCGGACCGCGACGCGCATTCGGTCCCCGATGAACGCTTCGAGCTCGGCCTTCAGCTGCTGATCCGGAACCGGAGGCGTAAAGGACCACTTCTCGACGCCGACCAGGGCAACGAGCTCGCGCTGGAGTTCGACGATCCGGCGGATGTTCTCGTGGGCCAGCTCGATGCCCTGGAGCATATGCTCTTCGGAAATCTGCTTCGATTGCCCCTCGACCATCATGATCGCGTCTTCGGTGCCGGCCACGACCATGTCGAGGGAGCCGGCGCCGACATCGGCGAAGGTCGGGTTGACGACGAGCTCGCCATTGACGAAGCCCATGCGCACGGCGCCCACCGGACCGTCGAACGGGATCGGCGACAGGCTCAACGCCGCCGAGGCGCCGATCACGGACAGGATGTCCGGATCGTTTTCCTGGTCGGCGGAGAGCACCGTGGTCATGACCTGGACTTCAGCGCGATAGCCCTTTGGGAAAAGCGGGCGGATCGGGCGGTCGGTGAGGCGAGCGGCCAGGGTGGCGTTCTCGGTGGGACGGCCCTCGCGCTTGGGAAAGCCGCCCGGAATCTTGCCGGCGGCGAACATGCGCTCTTCGTAGTCGACCGTGAGCGGGAAGAACGGCAGGTCGGACTTCTGCTCCTTCTCGCCGACGACGGTGGTGAGCACGATCGACTCGCCGTACTGCACCGTGACGGCGCCCATCGCGAGTCCCGCGATACGACCGGTTTCGAGCGTGAGCGTTCGTCCGTTGATTTCGGCCGAGACGGTTTTGATGTTTTGCTGGACCGATGCTGGAATCGTCAAGTGATCCTCCCGGGATTTGCCACATTGGTTCCACGAGCAACGTGCTCTCGAACCGAACAGGGTCCTGGAAGATCAAGGAACTGGAGCGGGCCGCCGCGTGGGCCGCGGTCCACTCCAATACCTCAACCGTTCCAGCCTGACCCGAAAACGCTGGTGATTCCTCCTTTGGTTGCTGTTAAGACGCCAATGAGCATTCGCAGGGGAGGCCCCGTGTGGTCTCCCTCGTGCCTGAGATTGACGACGGGAGGCCACACGGGGCCTCCCCTACGAACACACGTGCATTGCTAAAATCATCCCGGCCCGGACACAGCAACGCCCAGAACCACAGGTTCCGGGCGCGCCAAACCGTTGCGCTTCAAACATAGGTGCAACCGACGACGGCGCCTCAATCACGCGCACGACACCGTTTACCGGCGAAGGCCGTGACGGGCGATGGTCGCGCGGTACCGCTCGATGTCGTTTTCGCTCAGGTAGGCCAGCAGTCGTCGACGGCGACCGACGAGCTTGAGCAGGCCCCGGCGGGAGTGATGATCCTGCCGATGCGAGCGCAGGTGCGAGGTGAGACCGTTGATCCGTTCAGTGAGAAGCGCAATTTGCACCTCAGGCGAACCGGTATCGGTGTCGTGCGCTCGCGTTGCGGCAATAATGTCGTCTTTTTGTGCTCGTTGCAACGCCATGCTGGCGGAGCCTCCTCAGGCCTGCATCAGGCCGTTATGTAATCGTAACCGGGAGAGGCAAGCGCCTTGAATCGCGGCGAAGCCGATGGGTTAGTATACCACGCATGGAAAAGCGCTCACAAATCGGCGCAAAGCGCGTTTGTGGCAACTCAAAGCGGAAGGGTACCATGCTTTAACGAGTACCGGTCGAGCCCGGTTCGTTCAACCTGGAGACGCGCGAGGATGCCGGTACTTGGAATTATTGGGGGCAGCGGTCTGTACGATCTGCCTGGCCTGACGGACGTCAAGGAAATGGTGATCGACACTCCCTTCGGCCTGCCGAGCTCGCCGGTGATGACCGGTACGCTGGGCGGCACGACCCTGGCTTTCGTCGCCCGGCACGGGCGTGGTCACACCCTTACCCCTGGAGAAGTGCCATACCAGGCAAACATTTTGGCGCTGCGGTCACTTGGCGCCACGCACGTGTTCAGCGTCAGCGCCGTCGGCAGCCTGAAAGAAGAGCTGCCCCCGCGAACGGCAGTTGTGCCGGACCAGATCATTGACCGCACCGACGGACGCAAACGCTCGTTCTTCAGCGACGGCGTGGTGGCGCACGTCGGGCTGGCCGACCCGTTCTGTAATGCGTTCCGGCAAGATGTCCACCGGCACGCCGCTGAGGTCACCGACCGGACGGCCCTGGGCGGGACTTACCTGTGCATCGAAGGGCCCCAGTTCTCGACCCGCGCGGAATCGCACCTCTACCGATCGTGGGGAGCGGCGATCATCGGCATGACGGCGATGCCGGAAGCGCGGCTGGCCCGGGAAGCCGGTCTCTGTTACGCCACCCTGGCGATGGTGACGGATTACGACGTCTGGCGCGAAGGCGACGATGACGTGACCGTCGAGATGGTCCAGCGGGTTCTCGGCGAAAACGTCGCGACCGGCCAGGAGGTGGTTCGCCGCCTTGCCAGCGCCGGGTTGCCGGAATGTGGTTCGGACTGCCGCAACGCGCTCGATGGCGCGATCATCACGTCGCCGGATCACCTCACGGACGAAGCGGCGGCACGGGTCGCCCTCTTCCGGGAACCTCCGCCCGGATCGGGAACGTAGCCCGCCATGGCGATGCGCTATCGACCGACGCTGCGATCGACCGAATTCAGGCTGCTCATACCCTCGGCGCTACTGGCGATCGTTGGGCTGCTCATGATCTTCCTCGTCCCCACCGGGCGGGTGGAATGGTCGTGGGGCGATATTGGGGTCAGCCTGGCGTTCGCCGCCGCCGTGCTGGGTATGAGCCTGACGTTCGGCTTCCGGGGGTTTCGCGGCGACCAGGTCATCCTCCCGCTCGTTGCCGCGCTGGCGATCATCGGCATCCTGATGATCCAGCGCCTGCACCCGGACCTGACCGCGCTCGATGCCGGCTACGCGACGCTCGCCCAGCGCCAACTCCTGTTCCTTGTCATCGGACTAGCCGTGCTCTGGCTCACCGTCATGCTGGCCGGACCATTGAATGTCATGGATTGGCTGAGGCGATACAAGTACACCTGGCTGGTGGTAAGCCTGGCGCTGCAGGCTGCCACGTTCGTGGTGGGCACGGGTCCTCCAGGCAGCGGCGCCAAGCTCTGGATCGCCGCGGGCCCGATCCAGATCCAGCCCAGCGAGATCGTCAAGATCACGCTCGTGATCTTCCTCGCCGGGTACCTCGACGACAAGCGGGAGCTGTTGGGGTCGATCTGGCGGCTGGGCCGCGTTTCGCTTCCACCCATTCCCTACCTGGCGCCGATGGGCCTGATGTGGCTGGCGTCGCTGCTCACCCTCGTCATTCTCAACGACCTGGGTTCAGCTCTGATGTTCTTCGCCGTCTTCCTCACCATGCTCTACCTCGCCAGCGGCCGCCCGGTGTACGTGGCAATCGGCGTGCTAACCTTCGCGGTCGCCTGTTTCGGCGCCTGGCGGGCCTTCTCGCGGGTCGAGATCCGGGTCCAGAACTGGCTGGATCCGTGGCAGGACCCGTTCGTTGCCGGCTACCAGCCAATTCAGTCGGATTTTGCGCTGGCCAGCGGCGGCGTGCTGGGCACAGGGTTTGCCCAGGGTTCGCCCTGGTACATCCCGGCCGTGGAAACGGATTACATCTTCTCCGCGATCGGTGAGGAGCTTGGGCTGCTGGGCACGTTGGCCCTGCTCACGATGTATTTCCTGCTGACCGTCCGCGGCTTCACGGTCGCGCTGCGCGTCCAGGACGGTTTCGCGCAGCTGCTCGCCGCCGGCCTGACCTCGATCATCGCCTTCCAGACGATCATCATCGTCGGTGGCGTGATTCGCATCATCCCGCTGACCGGAATTACGCTTCCGTTCATTTCTTACGGCGGCAGCTCCTTGCTCAGCAACTTCGCGGTCGTCGGACTGCTCCTGCATATTTCCAGCCTGCCCCGGCGCGCCTGACCGAAAGACGATCCAGCCCATGCACACCGTTTCCGCCCTCGCCGGAGTCGTCGCCTTCACCATGCTGGCCGCGGGTCTCGCGTTCGCCGACCGGCTTTCCAGCAACCAGTGGCTGCTCGTGCTGGGAGCGGCGTGGCTCCTGCTGCTGGTGGCGTCGCGGGTACGCCTGCCCCAACGGTTGCCGACCTTCAACCGCTCGTTGATCCGGACCACGTTCGTGATCGCCACGGTGTTCATCGTGATCAGTGCCCAGCTCGTCCGAATCCAGATCGTCGACAGCGCCGATACGTTCTCCCGGACGGCGGTCGCCCCGGACGGCGAGATCCTCGGCAACCCGCGGCTCTCGACGAGCGAACTCTCGATCGACCGTGGGGAAATCGTGGACCGCAACGGCGTCCCGATCGCAGAGACGGCACGGGATGGCGATGTCTACGCCCGCTCCTACCCGGACCCCACGACAGCCTACGTGGCCGGATATTACTCGCCGCTGCTCTATGGATCGGCGGGCCTGGAGGCGACCTACAACGACGAACTGACCGGCGAAACTGGCAACGATCCGGTCGAGCGCACCCTGAACAGCCTGCTCAACCGTGCGCAGCAAGGCGCCGACCTGCGGCTGACGCTCGATTCGGTGCTCCAGGAAGAAGCGACCGACCTGATGGGCGACAGCGACGGGTCGGTGGTCGTCATCGACGTGGCGACCGGCGAGGTGCTCGTGCTCGCCAGCGCCCCAACCTACGACCCCAACCGGCTGTTCACCTCGACAGCGGGCGAAAGCGACGAGGCGTCGTCCTACTGGGAATCGCTCATCGACGACGAAGACACCCCGCTGGTACTGCGGGCGACCCTGGGTCTGTTTACGCCCGGCTCGACGTTCAAGACCGTCACCGCCGCGATCGGCATCGAGCTTGGGCTGATCGAGCCGGACGAGGTGTTCGAAGACAACGGGGAACTGAACATCGACGGGCGGATCCTGGTCGAAAACAACCGGCCGGACGATACACGCGATCAATGGACGGTCCGCGAAGGCGTCGCCTGGTCGCTCAACGTGGTGTTCGCGCAGATCGGGCTCAGGATCGGCGCGGACGACCTGTGGGCGGGCGGGCAGGACTTTGGCTTCGGCCAGGACATCCCGTTCGACCTGCCGATGTCGGAAAGCCAGTTCGCCAGCGCCCGCGACTTCCTGGACGACGACAACGCCGTTGCCGACACCGCCTTCGGGCAAGGCGAACTGCTGGTCACGCCGCTGCACCTGTGCCTGGTGACGGCGATGTACGTCAACGACGGAGACATGATGCGCCCCTACCTGGTCGACGCGGTCGTGGACGAGGCGGGCGAGGTTACGACTCAGACCGAACCGGATGTCTGGCGCACGCCGATCTCGCCCGAAACCGCGTCACAGGTCGAGGAGATGATGGTCAACGCGGTCGAGAACGGCTCGGTGACGCGAGCCCAGGCGGGTGGTTACACCGTCGGCGGCAAGACGGGGACGGCCGAAATCGGCGACGGCTCGGCCCACTCCTGGTTCATCGGTTTCATCGGCGATGACGAGCCGCGGTACGCGGTCGCGGTGGTACTCGAAGAGGGCAGTGGCGGCCTTGGCGACGCGGTGGCGATCGGCCGCGACATCCTGGTCGCGACCATCGAAGACCCCGAATCGGCAGGCTGATCGCGCGTTCCGGCGGGCCCGATGCACCCTCCAAAACGTGGAGAAACCGGTCCAATTCTGGTAAAATAAGACATGGTTCGAACGGCAAGCAGCGTCGCAAAACGAGCGCGTCTCCAACGGTTTCATACGCTCGTCAGCCGCGTCGTCCGTGACCTTCCGCCCGAAGTCCGGCAACTGATCGACAACGTTGCGATCGTGGTGGAAGAAGAACCAACCTCGGAACATCTGGACGATGCCGAAATCGCCAACGGCGACGAATTGTTCGGGTTGTACCAAGGGGTGCCGCGCACCGAGCGCGGGACGTCCTACTCTCTCGTGACTCCCGACCGCATCACTATCTTCGCCGGTCCGCTCGACCGGGCGTGTGGCTCACGCCGCGAGTTCGAAGAGCAGATCCGGATCACGGTGCTCCATGAACTGGGCCACCACCTCGGTTTCGACGAAGATGGCCTGGACCTGATAGGGCTCTCGTGAACGACTTCGATCGCCGCTCGGCGACGCGAACCACCAAGGCAAGTTCGAACGACGTTTCCGGCGTGCTCGAAACGCTGGCGGCCGGCTTTTCGCTCGTCATCGCCCGGCCGTACCTGTTCGTGTTGCCCCTGCTCGTGGACCTCTGGGCCTGGCTCGGTGTACAGGTGCGCCCCGCGGCGCTCATCGATCCGTTGCAGGACCTGATGAACGACCAGGGTGGCAGCAATGGCCCGGCCGCGGCGGAGGAACTCGGCCGCGTGGGCGAGAGCCTCCGCGTCAACGACGCGTTCGCCAGCCTGACGCCCTCGATCTTCTCCGGGTTGTCCAATGATACCCTGCTCGGTTCCATGCTTGGCCTGCTCGCCCCGGCGCTGACGAGCGGCGTCGACCGCTCGAGGATGTACAACGAGTGGGGAGACGGCCTGGGGCAGGGCGTTAACCCGGAATCGTGGTACGGCGTGCTCGGTCTGGGATTCCTGTTCTTCATCGGCGCCACGTTCCTGATCGTGCTCTTCAAGGTGCCGATCGCCAACGCGGTGCGGGGCGGCGGCCTCTCCCGGAGGTCGTTCATCAGGGACGTTGCGTTCGGGTGGTTCCACGTGATCGCGCTGGTTGGCCTCGTCCTGGCCGGTATCGTGGTCCTTGGTCTTCCGGCCCTCATCGTGGCCCAATTGCTCGCGCTGGTTGGCGTGAACCTGATCGCCGTGCTGACGCTTGCGCTCTTCGTGTTCGGCAGCATTGGCGCGTTGTACACCTACTTCCTGCTCGACGCGATGTTCATCTACCGCGTGGGCCCGATCCGGGCCGCGAAAATGAGCTACGCCGTGGCCCGGCTCAACTTTCCGCAATGCTGGCGGTTCGCCGCGGCGTCGCTGCTCATCGCTACCGGGCTCCTCCACGTGTGGGGGGTGATCGTCGAAAATCCTCCCGGCATCGTGATTGCCCTCATCGTCAACGCCGTGCTCGGCACGGGACTCTCGATCGCGAGCATGATGTTCTTCCACGATCGGGCCCGCCTGCCACGCCCGAACGTCACTCCACGATTCTTCCCATCACTGAGGCGATCCTGACGCCTCCACACGCATATCGGTAACCGGCAAGGAGAACGCGAAATGGCTGTCGCCAGCCCAAAAACATCGAATCGATCCAAGGAACCCGCGGTCGCGTATGGAGCCGATCAAATCCAGGTCCTCGAAGGTCTCGAGGCCGTACGCAAGCGGCCCGGCATGTACATTGGCAGCACCGACTCGCGCGGTTTGCATCACCTGATCCGCGAGCTCATGGACAACTCCGTGGATGAGGCCCTGGCCGGAGTTTGCGACACCATTACCTGCACCATCGGCAAGGACAACGTGGTGACCGTGACCGACAACGGTCGCGGCATCCCGGTCGACACGCACACGAAGTCGAAGAAGTCGGCCCTGGAAGTCATCATGACCACGCTCCACGCGGGCGGCAAGTTCGGCGGCGGCGGGTACAAGGTTTCCGGTGGCCTCCACGGCGTGGGAGCCTCGGTCGTCAACGCGCTTTCGGAATGGTGCGAAGTGACCGTCGTGAAGGAGGGCGACACCAACGTGTATCGCCAGTCCTACGCGCGGGGCAAACCGAAGGGGCCGGTGACGGTCGTCGGCAAGACGGAGCCGGGCACGCACGGCACGACGACCCGGTTCTTTGCGGACGCCGAAATCTTCAACGTCGGTCACGATTACAACTATGACTTCATCGTCCAATGGTTCCGGGAGTGGGCCTACCTGACCCGCGGCCTGACCCTGACCATCGCCGACGACCGCATCGACCAGCAGATGACGTTCTACTTCGAGGGCGGCATCGTGTCCTACGTCCGGCATCTGAATCGGAACCGCAACGTGGTCCACGAGCGGCCGTTCTACGTGTCCAAGGAGACATCCGCCGGGGCCATCGAAGTCGCGCTGCAGTACAACGACACGTTCGGCGAATCGACACATACGTACGTCAACAATATCAACACGATCGATGGCGGCACCCATCTCTCCGGGTTCAAATCGGCCCTGACACGGACGATCAACGATTACGCCAAGAAGAACGGCTTCATGAAGAACGATGAAGCGCTCTCCGGTGACGATGTCCGCGAGGGCCTGACCGCGATCGTCTCGGTCAAGCTGGAGGACCCGCAGTTCGAGGGCCAGACCAAGGGCAAGCTCGGCAGCGCGGAGATGGCCGGCGCCGTGCAATCGGTCGTCAACGAGGCGCTCGGGGCCTTCCTGGAAGAGAATCCCCAGGTCGCCAAGCGCGTGATCGAGAAGTGCCTCAACGCCGCCCGGGCGCGTGAAGCGGCCCGCAAGGCGCGCGAGCTCGTGCAGCGGAAGGGCGGACTCGATAACTTCAGCCTGCCCGGCAAACTCGCCGATTGCTCGGAGCGCGATCCGGCTCGGTCCGAGCTCTTCATCGTCGAGGGCGATTCGGCCGGCGGTTCGGCCAAGCAGGGCCGCGACCGGCGATTCCAGGCAATCCTGCCGATCCGTGGCAAGATCCTGAACGTCGAGAAAGCCCGGCTGGACAAGATGCTGCAGAACAACGAAATCCGAACCCTGGTGACTGCGCTCGGCACCTCGATCGGCGAGCAGTTCGACATCTCCAAGCTGCGCTACAACCGGATCATCATCATGACCGACGCCGATGTCGACGGCGCCCACATCCGTACCCTGCTGCTCACGTTCTTCTATCGCCACTTGGAGCAGCTCATCATCAACGGCCACGTCTACGCCGCCCAGCCGCCCCTGTTCCGCGTCAAGCGTGGCAAGGATGAGAAGTGGGTCTACAACGACGCCGAGCTCCAGGCCGACCTGAAAGCCAACGGCTCGAAAGTGGATCTCCAGCGCTATAAGGGTCTGGGTGAAATGAACCCTGATCAGCTTTGGGACACCACGATGGATCCGTCCCAGCGGACGCTGGTGCAGGTAACGATCGAAGACGGGGTGCGCGCCGACGAGACGTTCGATATGCTGATGGGCGCCGCGGTGCCGCCCCGCAAGAAGTACATCCTCACGCACGCGCGAGACGTCCAGAACCTGGACCTGTAGGACGGCGCTAGGCTGGCATCTACCTGATGTCAGCCTGGTTCACTGCCACGTTCCGGCCCCGGCCCACCGAGGATCGCCCATGTCCATTCGAATCGCAGTCGATGCAATGGGTGGCGATAACGGCCCGGCCGTCATCGTCGAAGGCGCGGTGACCGGCGCCCGCGCTCTCGGCGCGAACGTGCTGCTGGTCGGCAAGGTCGAGGAAATCGGGTCCAGCCTGGCCTTGATCGACCGCACCGGCGTCGAGATCGAGGTCGTCGAGGCCACCGACGTGATTACGATGGACGACCATCCCGCTCAAGCCGTCCGTCGCAAGCAGCAGAGCAGCATCAACGTCGCCCTGCGGCTGATCGCCGACGGCCGGGCCGACGCGATGATCTCCGCCGGCAACAGCGGCGCGGTGATGGCGGCGTCGCTGATGGTGCTGGGCCGGGTGAAGGGGATCGAGCGGCCCGCCATTGCCTCCTACGTCCCGACGGTCAAAGGCAAGACGCTCCTGCTCGACCTCGGCGCCGTAACCGACCCGAAACCCTCCAACCTGGTGCAGTTCGCCGAAATGGGCGAGGTGTACGTGGAGCGCATCCTCGATGTCCGGAACCCGACCATCGGCCTGCTGAGCAACGGCGAGGAAGCGACCAAGGGCAACGCCCTGACGCAGCAGGTCCACCTGCTGCTGGCGGCCAGGAGCGACCTCAACTTCGTCGGCAACGTCGAGGGCAAGGACGTGACGATGGGCACCGTCGACATCGTGGTCACGGACGGGTTCACGGGCAATGTCGCGTTGAAAACAGCCGAAGGCGTGGCAATGTTCCTGATGGAGTTGCTGCGCCAGGAAATGACCGCCACCCTGCCGAGGAAGCTCGCGTCGTTCGTGCTGCGTCCCGCGTTCCGCTCCGTACGATCCAAGATCGACTACGCGGAAATCGGCGGGGCGCCTTTGCTGGGCGTGAATGGCGCCGTGATCATCGCCCACGGTCGATCCTCGACGCGGGCCATCGAAAGTGCGCTGGGGGTGGCCGCCCGAGCGGCGGAGTTCGACCTCGCCGGCGGCATCGCTGAGCGCATCGCAAAGGCGGCGGACACCAGCGCTATAACTCATACGGACTTCGGGTAGTCACTGAGCAATCCGGCGAGGGCGGCGCTCCTTCGCCCACCAATGATACCGAGTGTGCGCCTTGATCCGACGCCGGTCCGCCCGCAACGCCTGACAGCGGGTGACGAGGACATCCTCCAACGCG
>JBGTNF010000184.1:0-4449 GCA_041743205.1 Thermomicrobiales bacterium
CTGGGGGCCGCCGCCGCCCACGCTGCGGCGCTCAAGCCGGCGGTGGCGCAGAGCAGCGGCACGATCTATGGGGGCGGCAATTCCGACAACAAGGTGCTCGCCCAGGCCCAGTGCATTCAGAACGCCGCCGCCAACTACCAGGCGCAGTCGCGGACTTGCCGGACCATATCGTCCGTGTCCGCTCGCGCAGCCTGCCTGAAGAAGGCGTCCGACCAGTATCTGGCGGATTACCGCGCCTGCCGCAGGTCCTGACCGGCCAGCGAAAGGCCGACTGACGCATCGCACGATCCGCAAATGGGCGCCGATGGGCGATGGCCAGCTACCAGCCATCCCGGCTGCAACCACAGAAGGAGCCGATCCTGGCCAGGATCGGCTCCTTCCGCTTGACCGCGCGGTGGCAGCGACGCCGCAGGGTTTTGTACGGACGCATCGGGCTCGATCCAGGTTATACGGAGTCCGGGTAAACACTGATGGAACACCTGGTAGCGGTCGTCCAGAGCGAAGCGAAGGATTATCTCGACCTCGTATCCGGGCAGAGATGACTCGCTTCGGTGCCCTCGCGAGCTCGGGACTGCCACTACGAGGGATGGTCAATTGACTACCCGGAGTCGGTATTAGGGCTGCGAACGCTTCGCCGTCGAATCCGCGATCGACCGGATTGGGCAACCCTGGCTCCCTGTCCACCAATCCCTCACCTCCCCATCCGCATCTGCCCGGCACGGGCGGACACACGGTCCGCCTCTTCCGACGTCCCGTGATCGCGGTCAGGCCACTTCCTCGGCTGTCCCGGCGTCCAGCACTGCCTGCCAGAAACGTCCGGAACACCGCTTGACATCGAAATCCCGCCTTGCTAATATAACGTTATAGTTATAGAATCAGGAGATTATGAATGAGCGGCGACCACCTCAGCACTGTCTTCGGCGCTCTCGCCGATCCCACCCGCCGGGCGATCCTCGTCCGGCTCACCGAGGGCGACGCCAACGTGGCCGACCTGGCCGCCCCGTTCAGCATGTCGCAACCGGCCATTTCCCGGCATCTCAAGGTGCTGGAGACGGCTGGTCTCATTTCGCGCCGCCGCCGCGCCACCGCCCGGCTCAGTCACCTCGAAGCCGAACCGCTCCGCGAAGCGACCGCCTGGCTGGACCGCTACCGGGAATATTGGGACGAGCGGTTCGACCAGCTCGATGACCTGCTCGCCGCCCTGCCCAACGACCGGACCGATTGACCTCTCCGCCACTATCAATGGAAAGGTTCCGTCATGACCAGAACCCGCCTCACCGCCGAGCCGGGCGTGCCGCAAATCCTGATCGCGCGCGAGGTCAACGCGCCTCGCGCGGTCGTCTACCGCGCCTACACCGACCCCGAGCTGCTCGTGCAGTGGCTCGGGCCGCGCCGGCTGACGATGACGATCGACGCGTTCGACCTCCGCGACGGCGGCGCCTGGCGCTACACCCACCGCGACGCAGACGGAACCGAATTCGCCTTCCGGGGCCTCTTCCACGGCGCGCCATCGGTGAACGGCATCGTCCAAACGTTCGAATTCGAGGGCGCCCCCGGCCAGGTGTCATTGGAAACCGTCACCTTCGAGGAGACGGGCGGCCGCACGGTCATCCATCAGAACGCCATCTACCAGTCGGTCGCCAACCGGGACGCGATGATCGAATCCGGCATGGAGGCCGGCCTGAACGACGGACTGGATCGACTGGACGAGCTGCTGGCGACGCTGGTTATCGCCAGCGCCTGAAACCGCCCCCAGGAAAAGGAGCAACGACTGTGGATTGGAAGATCGAAGTCATCCCCGTTCCCGTTTCCGACGTGGATCGCGCCAAACGGTTCTACGCCGACCAGCTCGGCTTCGCCGTCGATCTCGACACCGCGATCGGCGATGGGATGCGCGTGGTGCAGCTGACGCCGCCTGGCTCGGGCTGCTCGATCCAGCTCAGCACCGGCATCGTCACCATGCCGCCGGGCGTGCTGGAGGGCGTGCAGATCACGGTGACCGACATCGCGGCGGCGCGGGAACGCCTGATCTCGAAAGGCGTCGAGGCCAGCCCGGTCCGGCACATGGCCGACGGGCAGTGGCGTGATGGGCACGGGGGGCGGTGGAACGCCTTCGTCTTCTTCAACGATCCGGACGGCAACGGCTGGGTGCTGCAGGAGAGTCCGCCAACCGGGTAACGTCGACATTTGGACATTCGAGGGAGAGGACTTCAGCGTGGGCAAGGTTGGACTGGACAAATCGATGTCGCTCGACGGCTACATTACTGGGCCAGACCCCGGCAAGGCGAATCCGCTCGGCGACGGCGGCATGCGTATCTTCGACTGGATGATGGGCAATCCCGTCGACGATGCCGGGGCGCCCGGTCACACGATGTTGAGCGAGGCGTACGACGATGTCATCGGCGGCGCCGTCCACGAGTCGGGCGCGATCATCATGGGCAAGCGGATGTTCGAGATCATCGACGGCCCCAACGGCTGGGTCGCGCCGGACGGAACGCCCTTCCCCTGGCCCTGCTTCGTGCTCAGGCACGAGGTCCGGGAGACGGTGACCAAGGGCCAGACCCGGTTCACCTTCGTCAACGACGGCATCGCAAGCGCCCTCGCCCAGGCCCAGGCGGTCGCCGGCGAGAAGGGCGTCGGCATCGCCGGAGCCAATGTCGCCCAGCAGTTCATCCGGGCCGGCCTGCTGGACGAGATCTCGATCCACGTCGTGCCCGTCTTCCTCGGCGGCGGCGTGCGCCTCTTCGACCACCTGGGCGTCTCGCCGCGGGACCTCGAATTCACCGGCGGCCGGCAGGTGGCCGGGGTTACCCACCTCACCTTCCGCTTCGCGCCGAACGACGTCGGCTGAACGAGAGGCAGGACGCACAAGATGGCCAGGTCCACATCGCCAGAAACCGGTCCTCGAACCGCCGCCGCCTTCGTCGAGCGGTTGCACCTGCTCCAGTCCGACGAGGAACTGCGCAAGATCCAGCGCTATTTCAAATCCGGCTCGGGCGAATATGGCGAAGGGGATCTGTTCATTGGCGTGCGAATGGGCGACGTCTTCGCGCTGGCAAAGGAATTCATCGACCTGCCGCCCGGCGAAATCGAGGCGCCGCTCGAAAGCCCGTATCACGAGGTGCGGGCCGGCGCCCTGAGCGTCATGGACAAGCAGGCCCGCCGGAAACGGACGCCGGAACCACGTCGCCAGGAACTCTACGATCTGTACCTGCGGCGGATCGACCGGATCGACAACTGGGATCTGGTGGATGTGAGTTGCCCGTTCGTGGTTGGCGGCTACCTCTTCGACAAGCCGCGCAACGTGCTGTACGACTTGGCGCGTTCCTCCAACCTCTGGGAGCGACGGACCGCAATCGTCAGCACCTCCTACTTCATCCGGCAGGGCGAAACGGCGGACACGTTCGCGATCGCCGAAATCTTGCTGAACGATCCGGAGGACCTGATTCACAAGGCGACCGGCGGCTGGCTGCGGGCGGCCGGCGGTATCGACCGTCCACAGCTGGTGAACTTCCTCGATGCCCACGCCGCCATGCCGCGCGTGATGCTGCGCTACGCCATCGAGCATTTCGACAAACCCGAACGCAACGCCTGGCTGCGCCGGAAATCACCATCCTGATGCGGCCTTCGGGTCCACGCGCGCCACTCGCCATCCACAGGTCTTCCCAGGTTCCGCGTCGTCCCGAAAAGCCCGTCGTTTCGAGCGTCGTCGAGGTGTCATTTCGAGGAACGAGAAATCTTCCTCGGCGACCTGGCCCGGATTGTTCGCGAAGGTGTCATAGGTATGGGGCCATGCCTGCCTGCCGACATGGTTTATGAATAGACCGGGCTAGCGGGCAATCCGGGAACGTCGAGTGGTCACCCGGAACCCGGATACAAGGGGAAAAGGGTCGGGGACCTGGTCCGGATCGCCGCCAGCAACCGGGCCGCGCCATGGCGTGTGACACCCGGTCATCGACAGGTTGGCGGTTCGCATCGTATAACGTGCAATGCATGGCGGTATCCATCCGCTATACTGCGGGGGAGAGCTTGAGCGCCATTCCAGGGTGGGGTGGCCGAAGGAGAGGGAGAACGATGCGGAATACAGCACTGCGAACGCCACGGGGGCTGCTTGTCCTCGTGGTGGCATTTATGGGCCTGATGGGGCTTACGGCGGGAACCGCCAGCGCCCAGCTTCAACCGGGTGAGGGGTGCGCCCCGGAAGGTGACCGATTCATTCTTGGCCTGGTCGATCCGACCGACGAAGATGGCGTAATCAGCATCGCGGACCTTAGGACGATCGCCGAGGGAACGTCGCCGGGCGAGCAACAGGACACGTTCAATCGCCTGATTGCCCAGGCGGAAGCGGCGGGCGTCACCGGGATCCGCTACGACATTGAGGGCCCATGCCCGGCTGTGCCGACCTCGACTACCGCCGCGCCGACCGCCACCACGGCCGCGCCGACGGCA
>JBGTNF010000185.1:0-6528 GCA_041743205.1 Thermomicrobiales bacterium
CACCTCCGCCCAGGACACCGACTTCTACCTGACCTTCTGGGGCTACATCGCCGAAGACGAGAGCACGCTGATGCTGGTCGGCGAACTGGAGCCGGACGATCCGCGGCTGGCGGCCGAGTTCGTTTCTCCCCAGTACGGCGATGACTTCTTCGACGGCTTCGGCGCCTTCGACGACTACTACATCGCCGATTCGCTCCGCAACCGCGAGGTTGACCAGATCGACGAAGCCGACGAGTACCTGGTGTACGAGGGTTGGCTCGAATTCGAGGACGGCTACGATTACCCCGGCTACGTGATGTTCCTCTCCGTCGACGGCATGGTCTACATCATCATCGGTTTCGAGGACGACCGGGGCGACCTCTTCGACCTGGCCGAGGAAACCATCGACCGCGGCCAGGCCCCCCGCAACTTCGACGGCTACGACCGTGAGCCGATCGACCTCTAGCCCAATCTCCCACGAATCTCGAACGGAAACGGGCGGCCACATGGGCCGCCCGTTCTCACGTCCGCCTTCCCGATCTGCTCCACCATCCCGCTCCCGCCCATGTACGGTTGCGGACCTTGGTCCGCCCGCTACCAGATCCCACAACTGCTGGATCAGCACCTTCTCGCTAATCCCCTCCACCCGGTCGCCGGTCCGGCTGGAACGGGGCTCTGATTCGACCTCTCGCCGATGCGGCCGGACGAGTGGGCCAACGTAGCGATCCGAAACGCGTATCACGAAGGTTTGGCCGAGGCCAATGATGAGCATCAAGCCAACCAGGATCTCAAGCAACGGCCGGGGTAGGTGATGATCATGAAGACGAGGGCGGAGCTGACGTGCAAGTGTGGTGCGAAGCGGATAGTGAAGGCGAATAGGACGCTGCTTAGAGACATACCGACATAGCTGAAACGCGCAGGCATGGACCCGGCAACTCCAACGCCACCACCTGATTCACTTTATCAACCGCATCGAGTAGGTCGTCCATTTGATCACGGCTTTCTTGTACAGCAACGATACGATTGAGCAGTTCCGCAACCTCAAAAAGAGTGGTGCGTTGCAGCATGCTGAGTTTCTGATCCTTCCTGGCCTTTGCAACTACTTTCCCAAACACGTGGTAGCGTCCTCCTGTCAGCGCTGCCATGAGGCGTTCAGCTGAGTGGGTCCCAATGTCCAGATCGATAACACCAATCGGCTCGAAATCATTGGAGTACATCAGCATTTCGAGCTGGCCAGATGTCAAATAGTCCTGCAACAGGCGATCCACAGTTGACCGAATTGATTCGCTGTACTTGGGCAGGTCGGCCGCTATTTTGTTCCAGGCACTACGACCACTCTCGGCGCGATCAAACAACTCATCGCCATAGTCCTGGAGAAGGTCGCCAACTAGTGGCCCCAACGTCTGAAGAGCTCGGAGGAAGGCAAAGTAAGGCGACGACCGCAACGGCACATGCAGGTGCACAAACTTATCGAGGATACCGGCTTCATCCAGCGTGGCATCATTGACTCGCGTAATCTCTCGTAGATAATCGTTTTCGCGAAGGGCATCGATGACATTCATGTGGAGACCGCCAACGGTAAAGCTGCGCGCCGAATGCTGTTGAGTGGCGCTGGCCGATCCAGCCTCTCCCGAAAATCCGATCACGTCCGAGAGGAACGGAAGACCGGCTCGAATGGCAATTTGCCGTCTGCTGTCATTCGTTTTAATTTCAGTTGTCTCGGTGGTGACCCCGGAATACAGGTACGCTGCGCAGTTCAGAACCATCCGTTCGTTGATAAATACGGGTTCTAGAAATCGGAATGGTTGCTTGTCGTTAGCCACGGTCGCTCCTCTCACCACACGTCAATAAAACGGGTAGAATAGTCTCTGCCCTCCCTACTACGAATAGGGTCAGGTACTCAGGCCCCCGCGACAGAAGCCACTTACTAGAAGGGGTCCTGCATGGCAGCTTCGTCGGAACTTACCCACGACGCAAAGTCACCAGCTAGTCGGTTTAGGTCCATGCGCCATGAATCAGCCTGACCTTGGAGCAACTGTACTTCCGTCAACAGTGCAATCTGAGCCGATACTCCCCACTTGAAGCCGAACGCGCAGAGACCGTGATTGTAGGTGGGTCCATAGTTGCGCCGGATGAGATTATCCTTGTCTAGGAGTTGCTCCATCCCTTCAGCAGAAGGATGGGCGCCTGCGTGCATGTGCACTATTCCTGCACTGATCACTTTGAACTGTTCACGCTCACTATCGTTCGCATACTCCTTGAATATATTGGCCATGACAGTGTACGGAATTCCTTGATTCCTTCCTTTTCGCGGATTGCCATCTGCATCGATAGGCGACTCCGTAGGGAACTCGAAATAGGGGAGAACCACTGAGGGCGCTAGTCTGAGACCCACCTCGCGTCGCCAAGTTTCAAGGAGATTGCGGATCATGCCATACGCAGGCGAGTAGTATCCTGCGATCAGCGCATCTAACGTAGGCTTGGAGGATGTACCTGCCAGTCCAAGCAGATTCATGCGAATGTTTCGTTCCTGGATGGTGATGTCATCTTGATCCGACCAATCGAATTGATGAGAGAACGCGTCCCGCAATAATCCGACGCACTTTAGCCACATAAGCATCGCGCGAGCATGGCGACTCTGAGCGGCTTGCCGAGCTTGCAACTCAAAATCTTCGAGCGTCGCGTAAGGTTCCATCCACTGGCGATTGGTGAGGAACGATACCCTTGGAGTTAGTAAGTCTGATCCCAGATCAGGTCTCTTGAAATGCTCACTCACGCTTTCCATCGTTTCCCTCAGACAGGTACACTACTCATCCCTCCGCACTGCTACGAACCGTGTCAGGCGTCTCAGGCGGCTACGTGCAATCGCGCGTAGCCGCTTTTTGTACGTACGTCGATGGTTCGCACCTCTCACAGTGCATCCACGTCATGCGGCGGATCATCTTGCGGCGCCGTTGATGGCGAGTGGACGTGCCGGCACCGAGGCGGCGGATCGCCGCACGGTGCGTAGACGCGCGTCTTCACACCGTGCGATCACAGGAATCAGGTCGGGAAGCCGTTGATCAATCGCTCGGAAAAGATCCTGGCGATCGAATACAGCGACTGCATGGGGTTGGCGCCAACCGAGGTGGGGAAGATGCTGCTGTCCATCACGTAGACGTTCGGGACCTCTTCGCCGTTGGCCGCCCACAGGCGGTGATTCAACGAGACGACGCCCGTGTCCTTCGGTCCCATCTTGTTCGACGCCTGGAGGTGCGCGGACGTGAGGATGGTGCGATTCGGCACGAACTCAATGTTTTGCTGAACCGTGTCGGCCTGGGCGATATCGGTCAGGTAGACGCCCACCATCGGATCGAAGTTCGGCAGCCCCAACACATTCTCATTGGTTGGGATGATGACCTTCTTTGCGCCGGCGAGGAACATCATGCGGATGCCAATCGCAACGCCGATCCGGAACCTCGCCTTGTCCTCTTCGCTCAAGGCGTAGTGCAGCACCGTGTCCCCGCTGTCGCCGAGCATGACGCAGTTGTCTTCCGACGGCGTGTCGACGAGCATGCAGCCGAACCCGACACAATCGTTGAACTGCACCAGCTCGTCGTAGACCTGCTTGCCGCTTCCCGGTATCAGCAGGGCGCCGTACGCCGGGAGGGCGCCCATCGTTTCGTAGATGAAGCCGGGCGTCACGCCGAACGATGAAACGAAGGTGGCGCTGTCGAGCCCTTCGAGCAGATTGATGGTGTGATCGAACACACCCACGAGCGGGAATGACGGATGGAGGATGAGCCCGCGTCCGACAAGCGGGTTGGCCACGGCTGGATTCGACGTAGCGGTGTTGAGCAGGATTCGGGTCGTGCCGATGGCGCCGGCGGACAAGACAATGTCGTTCGCCTCGATAGTGACGGAAACACCGGGATCGATCCCGAGGTTCGAGGGGTCAACGACCGTATTGCCGTACTCGGTCCACGGCGCCGTCGTATGCAGCCGCACGCCGGTCGCACGTAGGCCGCTGTCGTCGAAGAGGATCTCGTCGACGATCGCGTCGGGAATGAGGCCGAGCGGGTTCTGGCTGTCGGCGATGGCCGGGTAGATGAGCTGGCGCGCGGCATCCAGCTTGTCGTCGACCGGCGAGGGGGAATCACCGACGGGGAAACGGTTCAGGTGGTACAGCGAAGGATCGACGCCATAGGCTGATGCTCCGTCCCAGAGCGCCTGGTTGTCGTTGTTGAGTTCGCTTTCAGAAAGCGTCCGGGTTCCGATTGTTTCCTTCACCCATTGGTAGGCGCTGGCGAGCGGTTCGGTCGAATAGGCGCTGTCCATCAACCCCTCGTCGATCCAGGCATTGATGCGGGCCTGGATCGTCGACTCGAGCGGCGAAAAGGCGAGGTCGATATTGACGGTAGAGCCGCCGCCAAGCGTCTCGCCGCTGCGGATGATGATCGCGTTGTCGGTCGTCGCCGCACGGTCGCCGTTGTACATGAGGCGGGGATAACTGCGCGTCGTCATCGATCCCCAAACGACGAACGGCCCTTTTTCGATCAGCACAACGCGCTTGCCGGCGGCCTGAAGCTGGCTTGCGACGGTCGCGCCGCCGGGGCCGCTGCCAACGACCAGGTATTCGATCGGGCCGTCGCGATGCCGGATCACGTTCTGCGCAGCGTCGTAGACCAGCTGGCTGGGGGCAACGCCCGGCGCATTCAGCCTGGCGTAGACATCGGGCCGATTGACGAAGACGGGCGGCGCGAGGAAGTCCGCCAGGGGCTCGGCCAGCGGCAAATCCCAGATCGACGAGAGGTAGGCCTCTCGCAGGACTGCCGCCATCTGGGTCGACAGGGGACCGGCGCTCCCCTCGAAGAGGGACGAGAAGAGGGGCGCCCTCAACGCCGCGTCCATCCCGCCAAAGCCGCCTGGCGCCGCGATGAAGGCCTCCACGGCCGGGTCGGATGATGCAGTGAGCTGCTCGTAGAACGGCAGCGCCGCCGGCTGTGTCATGCCCTCGAGCACGGCTGCGAGCGGCGACTGGTCGAAGGCCGCGAGCAAGCCCTTGCTGACCTCAGTTGAGATCTCGCCGATGGACTGCTCCACCTCAGGTGGCAGGCCCAGCTCCGACAGCGGGAACCAAAGATCGAACAGTGCTTCGTGGGTCTTTTCGACGTCCTCCGCGATGATGTCCGCGGCGGGTGTCTGGGCGCGGGCTGATGGCAGCTGGGCCACCGCCATCGCCGCGGCAAACGCCGTGAAAAACTGCCGGCGGTCGAGGGCCCACGAGGACAAAGAAGAACCGTCTTGCATGACATCTCTCCCTGAAGCGTTTCCGCCCACCCTGCGGCGCCCAACATCGTTGCGCTCCTGCAAACGCCGCAAATGCATGAGTGTCGTGGCGAGCCTGCTGGTCCGCTTCCCTGGTAAACGAATGGTGACCCCGCGCGATTTCAACGCCCGGATCACGTGTCTCGGCCCCAGGACCTATGAGCTAGATCTGGAAACGATCATACGTGGTCGGGAACATGACCGAAAGCCGCAATCAGCTAAATCCTCGTGGAGAGCCCGGATTCAGGGATGCCCAACGGAAGTGCAGCAACACGGCGAAATCGATCAGTGCGAAGCCGGCCTCGGCGTGCCGCTCGACGACATCTGCCACGACGATGGCGACATCTGCTGACGTGCGGCAACCGGCCTATCCAGACCATCCCCGTCGCTCGCGCCAGGCGAGGATGTCGGCGGTGTGGATCGGGTAGTGGCCGTACGCATCGAGCCGAAGCCGGCGCTTGAAGCGGTCGTGGGCCATGACCTCGTCCGGCGGCAGGCTGATGAGGTACTCGACCAGCTGCGCGTGGGTCACGGCCGACTCGTGGCGGACCTCATCGAGGGTGAGGGTGGCCTTCCGTTTCGTCATCAGGGCGTTGAAGGCGTCGATCCCGCCGTAGGTCACCGAGTAGCGCGGTGGGGTTCCGCCGGCCAGGATGGGCGGCAGATGGACGATGGCCTCCGCGTCCCACCAGGCGACGTGGGCGATCAGGTCGCGGACCGACCAGGCGCCAGTCACGCCGGGGATCAGCAGCTCCTCGTCGTCGAGACCGGCGGACGACGCGTTGAAGGCGACCCAGGCGACGTCGAGCTTGGCGAGCAGCCGGTCGAACCGGAGGTGGCCGGTCCGCGCCGGATTCGACGTTCCATTGTCCATGGCGAGTTGCAGCGTCATCGATCCTCCAGCACCTCCGCCAGGCAGACGGCGGCAAGATTTCCGTATCTCCATAACGCGGCGAACGGCCCGGCGTGAGATCGGGCAGGCACGCAATGCTTCCCCAACGTTACCTGCTTTATTTCTTGACCGGCGTCGCCTACACTCAGGGACATGAGGCGGCGGCGGACACTCGTCCGGCCGCCCGTTCGCCGGACCGCGCCACCCACGACGGCGCGATCCTTACGGTCCCCATGTTCCCGAAAGGACACCTTCACCATGACCCAGCGCCCATCGTCACCCCACATCGACCGCCGTCAGTTCACCCAGGGCGCTGGGGCCAGCGCCATCGGGGTTGCCGCCGCGCTCGC
>JBGTNF010000186.1:0-7840 GCA_041743205.1 Thermomicrobiales bacterium
CGGGCCGGCGATGCGGCGGTCGATTTTGAGGCCGTGATCGCCGCCGGCGCGATCGGCTGGTCGGATGACGGCGACACCACCGCCGACAGTGCGATCATGCGCCGGGCGCTGGAGGCCTCGGTCCGGCTCGATCGGCCCGTCATCGTCCATTGCGAAGACAAGGCGCTGGCGCCGGGCGCGATGAACGAGGGCGAGGTCTCCCGCCGGCTCGGGTTGCCGGGCATCCCGGCGGCGGCCGAGGAAATCATCATTAGCCGGGACCTGATGCTGGCTGAGCTGACCGGCGGCTGGCTGCACGTTTGCCACGTTTCCACCGGCCGCGGCGCCGAGCTGATCGCCGAGGCGAAGCGGCGCGGAGTCAACGTCACCGCCGAGGTCATGCCCCACCACCTGGCGATGAGCGACGAATGGGTCGCCGGCAGCCGGGTGCTGCACAACACGCACCGGCCGTCCGGGGAGCCGGGGCAGCCCGCCGACCCGAACACGAAGGTCAACCCGCCGCTGCGGCCAGTTTCGGATACCAAGGCGTTGCTGGGCCGGATCCAGGACGGCACATTCGATTGCTTCGGCACCGATCACGCGCCGCACGCCGAACCGGAAAAGGCAGGCTCCAGCTACGAAGCCGCGGCGATGGGTCTGAGCGGCCTTGAATTCGCCTTCCCGCTCACGCTGGCGCTGGTCGAGGCCGGCCATCTCTCGCTTTACGATTTGATTCGGCTCTGGACGGTCGAACCCGCGCGCATCCTTCGCGAGGAAAGCGGCACGCTGGCGCCTGGGGCGCCGGCCGATATCACGGTCTTCGATCCCAAACGCGAGTGGGTCGTCACTCCGACTGAACTCCGGACGAAAAGCGCCAACACGCCCCTGCTGGGCATGACGATGAAGGGGCGGGCCGTTCTCACCCTGGTCGATGGAAAGGAACGCCACCGTGCCTGACGTGATTGCCAAGCCGGTTCGGAAGCGGTTCGCGCCCGAGTCGGACGCCGCGCTCGCTCTGGCCGATGGCCGGGTCTTTCGCGGCCGTGGCTTCGGGGCCAGCGCCAACGCCAGCGGGGAAGCGGTCTTCACGACGACGATGACCGGCTACCAGGAGGTTTGCACCGATCCCTCGTTCCGGGGACAGATTGTTTGCATGACCTATCCCCTGATCGGGAATTACGGCGTCAACGCTGACGACGACGAATCGCGCCAGCCCTGGATCGCCGGTCTCGTCGTGCGCGAGTGGAGCGAGCAGCCGTCGAACTGGCGCTCGACGGGCACCATCGACGCTTACCTGCGCGAGGCGGGCATCCCCGGCATCGCCGGGGTCGACACCCGGGCCCTGACCCGGCACATCCGCTCGGTCGGCGATACCCGCGCCGTGCTCGTTCACGCCGCGGCCGGGATGACGGATGACGAGCTCGTGGGCCCGGCCCGCGAGGCGCTGCTGCCAGGCGAGCACGACGTGGTCGGCGATGTGGTCGGTTTCGGAGAATCGGTATTCGGTGAGCCGGCGAGCAATGTCCACGTCGTGGTGCTCGATTGCGGCGTGAAGCGGAACATCGTTCGTTCGCTGGTGAACCGGGGCGTGCGGGTCACGGTCGTGCCCTACGGCACGCCCTACGCCCGCATCGTCGAGTTGGAGCCGGATGGCGTCATCGTCTCCCCGGGTCCTGGCGACCCGGCCAACCTCGATCACGGCCTCGACGTCGTGCGCTCGCTGCTGGAGGACGAGCGGCCGTACTTCGGGATTTGCCTTGGGCATCAGTTGCTGGCGCGGGCGATCGGCGCCGAAACCGACAAGCTGAAATTCGGGCACCGAGGCGGCAACCAGCCGGTGCGCGACGAGCGAACCGGCAAGGTGACGATTACCGCCCAGAACCACAGCTACCGCGTGATCGACGAGACGGTGCCGACCGGGGCCGGCTGGAACGTGGCGCTTCGCAACCTGAACGACCAATCGGTCGAAGGGCTCTGGCACGACCGGCTGCCGGTGCTCTCGGTCCAGTTCCACCCGGAAGCCTCGCCCGGCCCGAGTGACTCCAACGACATGTTCGACCAGTTCCTGGGGTTGATCGCCGCGAAGGCGGGCGTTTCATGAACGCAGATGTCTCCATTCCGGTAGTGGCCGCCCTTGTGGCGGCCATCCCGCCCGCATCCGGTGGCCGGCACGAGACCGGCCAGTACGGTTGCGGAGCTTGCTTCGCCCGTCGCAAATCGAATGTCGCGAGGCCGCGGGAGTGCACAAGGCCCTCCCCTACCAAACATCGATTAGGGTAGTGGCCGCCTTTGTGGCGGCCAACATCACCACACGAAATGGGGCGGTTCTTGACAGCATTCACGGCAGGCAAACGGATGGCGCAACCGGAGAGCGTGCTGGTCATCGGGTCGGGCCCAATCGTGATCGGGCAGGCGGCCGAATTCGACTACGCCGGCTCCCAGGCGTGCCGCGCCCTCCGCGAGGACGGCGTGCGCACAATCCTCGTCAACTCGAACCCGGCGACGATCATGACCGACGAGGACATCGCCGACGCCGTCTACATCGAGCCCCTGACGCCGGACGTGATCCGCCGCGTCATCCAGCGCGAGCGCCCGGAAGGGCTCCTGCCAACGCTCGGCGGGCAAACCGGGCTCAACCTCGCGGTCAAGGTGGCCGAACTCGGCATCCTCGACCAGTACAACGTGCGCCTGCTCGGCACACCGCTGGAGGCGATCCAGATGGCCGAGGACCGGGCGCTGTTCAAGGACCTTCTGCAGCGGATCGGCGAACCCGCCATCCCCAGCGCCATTGTCCACACCGTCTCGGAAGCCCGCGCCTTCGCCGAAACCACGCCGCTGCCGCTCGTGATCCGGCCCGCCTACACCCTGGGCGGCACTGGCGGCGGCGTCGCCTATACCCCGGCCGAGCTCGACCGCCTGGTGACGTCGGGGATCAACGCCAGTCCCATCAACCAGGTGCTGGTCGAGCGGTCCCTCATTGGGTGGAAGGAGATCGAGTACGAGGTGATGCGCGACGGCGCGGACACCTGCATCACGATCTGCAACATGGAGAACATCGACCCGATGGGGGTCCACACCGGGGACAGCATCGTCGTCGCCCCGTCGCAAACGCTCTCCGACCGCGAGTACCAGATGCTGCGCTCGTCCGCGATCAACATCATCCGCTCGCTCGGGATCGAGGGCGGCTGCAACGTGCAGTACGCGCTCGACCCGGATTCGATGGCGTACGGCGTGATCGAGGTCAACCCCCGCGTCAGCCGCTCCTCGGCACTTGCCTCGAAGGCAACCGGGTACCCGATCGCCCGGCTTTCGGCCAAGATCGCGATCGGCAAGCGGCTCGACGAGTTGCTGAACGTTGTCACCGGCAAAACCACCGCCGCCTTCGAACCCTCCCTCGATTACGTGGTCGCCAAGATCCCGCGCTGGCCGTTCGACAAGTTCCCGAAGGCCGACCGCACGATCACGACCCAGATGAAGGCGACCGGCGAGGTGATGGCGATCGACCGCTCGTTCGAGGGCGCGATCCAGAAGGCCGTGCGGTCACTGGAGACGACCGCCAAGGACCTCTCCTGGGAAGATCCCGCCTGGGGCGACAACCTGGAGACGATCCTCGAACTCGTCCAACGGCCCACCGACCTGAGGATCTGGGCGGTGATGGCCGCCTTGCGGCGCGACATAACGGTTGAGCGGTTGCACGAGCTGAGCGCGATCGACGAGTGGTTCCTCTGGAAGCTGGAAGGGCTGGTCGGACTCGAACGCCGGATGGAGAACGAGGACCTAAGCGACGAGTTGCTCTGGAAGGCGAAACAGGCGGGCTTCTCGGACCGGCACATCGGGCTCTGCGCGGGCCGGGCCGGGGCCGACATCCGCGACCTGCGCCGCTCGCTCAACATGGCCCCGGTTTACAAGATGGTCGACACCTGCGCCGGCGAGTTCTCGGCTCAGACGCCGTACTTCTACTCGACGTACGAGGAAGAGGACGAAGCCGAACCGCTTGCCGGCGAACGCGCGGTGGTCGTGGGGTCCGGCCCGATCCGGATCGGGCAGGGCATCGAGTTCGACTACTGCTCGGTGCAGGCGTCGCGGGCGCTGCGCGAAAACGGCGTCGCCTCGATCATGATCAACTCCAACCCGGAAACGGTCTCGACCGACTTCGACGCCAGCGACCGGCTCTACTTCGAGCCGCTTGACGCCGAGAGCGTCGAGGAGATCATGTTGCACGAGGCTGGCGACGATCCGGCGCGGATGCCGCCGATGATCGTCCAGTTCGGGGGGCAGACAGCGATCAACCTCGCCAAGCCGTTGAGCCAGGCGGGGGCACCGATCCTCGGCTCCTCGCTCGATTCGATCGACCTTGCCGAGGACCGCTACCGGTTCGAGGCGTTCCTGACCGGCCTTGGCATCCCGCAGCCGAGGGGCGCGGCGGTGACCTCGCTCAACGATGCTGAAGCGGTCGCCAACCGGATCGGCTACCCGGTCCTGGTTCGGCCCTCGTACGTGCTGGGCGGCCGGGCGATGGAGGTCATCTATGGGGGCGACCAGCTCGCCCGGTACATCCGCAACCACGCCTCGCTGACCCCCGAACACCCGGTCCTGGTCGACAAGTACCTGATCGGGAAGGAAGTCGAGGTCGACGCGATCTGCGATGGCGAGCGGGTGCTGATTCCGGGGATCATGGAGCACATCGAGCGGGCCGGCGTCCATTCCGGCGATTCGTTCGCGGTCTACCCGGCGATCAATCTCTTCCCCGCCGATGTCGAAACGATCGTCGATTACACCACCAGGATCGCCCTCAACCTCGATGCGAAGGGCTTGATCAACATCCAGTACGTGATCCACGCCGGCCGGATCTTCGTCCTCGAAGTCAACCCTCGCTCATCCCGCACCGTGCCATTCCTGAGCAAGGCGACCGGCGTGCCGATGGTGAAGCTGGCGACCGGGATCATGCTCGGCCAGTCGCTGGCGGACCAGGGGTACGAGGGCGGTCTCTGGCCGCGCCAGCCGCTGGTCGCGGTCAAGGCCCCCGTCTTTTCGATGGCGAAACTGCGCGGCGTTGAGGTCCATCTCGGGCCGGAAATGAAGTCGACCGGCGAGGTGATGGGCATTGACCGGAACTTCGAGTCGGCCTTCTTCAAGGCGCTGATCGCGGCCGGTCTCTCGCTTCCGGATCGAGGCTCGATCCTCGTCTCACTCGCCGACGAGGACAAGTCGGAGGCGCTGGACATGATCCGCCAGCTCTCGCGGATGGGGTTCCGGCTCTACGCCACCGAGGGCACGGCGTCGATGATCGAGCGCGCCGGGATGCCGGTCCAGATGGTCACGAAGCGGATCGGGCGGGGCTCGCCTGATATGCTGGACGTGATCCTGGAAGGCACGGTCGACGGCATCATCAACACGCCGGGCCCGGCCGACAAGGAAATTCTCGACGGTCTCGAAATCCGCCGCGCGGCGGTCGAGCGCGGCATTCCCTGCATGACCTCGGTCGATACCGCCCGGACCGTGATCGACGCGATGGAGAAGGCGAGTGCTGTGTACGCCGTGGAACCGATCCAGTCGTACCGCCGCACCGGGTTTGGATATTGAGGCACCACGTTTTCGGGAGGGCACACAAGCCCTCCCCTACGAATTGGTGATGCGTCGCGCCAATTCTCGTAGGGGCGGACCCCGGTCGCGTGCCGGTTCTCCGCAACGACGTCCAGGGTGTCCGCCCGGATGCGGCCGACGCAAATCTGCCCGTTCGCGTGGCGCCGGGCGGACACCCTGGTACGCGATCGGCCAGATCCAGTATGCGACCGGGGTCCGCCCCTACGAAATCATCAACCGCAATGTCCATTACACCTAACGAACAGACCCCTACGATCCCTGCGGGTACCAACGACATGATCTCACCCACCGCCACAACCGAGCGCCACGACACCGGCTGGAGCCGGGAGTTCACCGGCGACGTCACCCGCACGGAGCCGGTGATGGGCGACTCCGTGCTGCTCTCGTTCAGCGCGCCGGGCAACCTCGTCGCCAACGCGCGGGCTGGTCAGTTCGTCGAAATCCTCTGCCGCTCGCCCTGGTCGTCCGATCCGTTGCTCCGCCGCCCGTATTCGATCTACGCCGCCGAACCGGCCAGCAGCGAACTGACGATCCTGGTCCGGCCCTACGGACGCGGCAGCGGCTGGCTGGTGGAGCAACCGGTTGGCGCCAGCCTCGACGTGCTCGGTCCGCTCGGGAACACCTTTCCGGTGGCCCCGAGGAGCCAGAACCTGCTGATGGTCGCCGGCGGGGTCGGCGCGGCTCCCCTGCTGATGCTCGCGCAGGAAGCGGTGGCGAAGGGGCTCAACGTCACCTACCTGCTCGGCGCGATGAACGCTGATGGCCTCCTCGCTCCGCAGCACCTCCCCGGCCAGGTCGAGTACGTCGTGGCGACCAAGGACGGCAGCGCCGGGAGCCAGGGATTCGTGACCGACCTGATCCCGCAGTATCTCCAGTGGGCCGACCAGGTCTTTGCTTGCGGGCCGGAGCCGATGTTCCAGTCCCTGCGGCGGCAGGTGCTCGCCAACCGTTTCGCGGCGAAACCGTCCGTCCACCTCTCGGTCGAGCGGACGATGGCCTGCGGCGTCGGAGCCTGCCTCGGCTGCGTCGTCGAAACGAAGCGCGGCATGAAGACATCGTGCGTCGACGGCCCGGTGTTCGAGATGGATGAGCTGGTGTGGTCGTGAGCCAGACCACGCCGGAAGCGCCGTTCACGCCGGACCTGACGGTCGATCTGGCTCCGAACAACCCGCGCGAGCTGGTGCTGCGCAACCCGGTGATCCCGGCCTCCGGCTGCTTCGGCTACGGCCTCGAATACAGCGGCATCGTCGATGTCCAGCGGCTGGGCGCCTTCGTCAGCAAGGGGATCACGCCGGAGCCGCGTTCCGGCAACCCGATGCCGCGGATCACCGAGACGCCCGCCGGGATGCTGAACGCGATCGGCCTCCAGAATCCCGGCATCCGCGGCTTCATCCGGAAATACCCCAAGATTTGGGAAACCTGGACTGTTCCGGCGATCGTCAACATTTCGGCCGAAACGGTCGAGGACTTCGCGATGATGGCGCGCGCCCTGGACGATGTGCCGGGCGTGGCGGCGCTGGAAGTCAACATCTCCTGCCCCAACATCAACGCCGGCGGGTTCTGCTTCGGCTGGGACCCTGGCATGTCGGCCGACGTCACGCGGGCCGTGCGCGAAGCGACGACGCTGCCGATCATTGTCAAGCTCAGCCCCGGCGCGGTCGACATCATCGAAATCGCCCAGGCGGTCGAGGACGCCGGGGCCGACGCGGTGTCGCTGATCAACACGCTCGTCGGGATGTCGATCGACACGCGCACCCGCCGTCCGGTGCTCGCCAACAATACCGGCGGGCTTTCCGGCCCGGCGGTCAAGCCGGTCGCGGTGCGGATGGTCTACCAGGCGGCTCAAGCAGTCGGGATCCCGATCGTGGGCCTGGGCGGCATCTCGAACGTCAACGACGCGCTTGAGTTCTTCATGGCCGGCGCCTCGGCGATCCAGATTGGGACGGCGGTCTTCTCGGAGCCGGGAACACTGGTGCGGCTGATCGACGATCTCGCTGCCTGGATGACGAAGCAAGGCGTGCGCACCCTGAGCGAGATCGTCGGCGTCGCCAATCCCCGATTCCGCTCACGAGTTCACATCGCCGGCGGCTATCCCGGCGAGGCTGTTACCCCGTGAAGTACCTGTACGGTCTCCTGATCATTGCGCCGGTGGTGGTGATCCTGGAACTGATCGGCATCGACAACCATCCGCTCATGTTCGTACTCTCGGCCCTGGCGCTCGTCCCGCTCGCCGCCGTGCTGGGCTCGGCGACGGAAA
>JBGTNF010000187.1:0-4439 GCA_041743205.1 Thermomicrobiales bacterium
GGAGAGCGACGCGCCCGCCGCCTCGGCCACTTCCTCGCGGCGAACATCAGCCGCCGCCCCGGCTTCGCCGAGCACCCCGACGTCGATGAGGATGACCTCGCAGCCCGCCGCCTCGATCCGTTCCCGCAGCCAGGCGTATTCGACGCCCTTGGTATCGAGCGTGCCCAGCAACACCACCGTCGCCATGTCGCCTCCTTCCCGTTGGTGCGAAGCGTAACGCCACACTCGCTCGTCCATGCCGCCGCCATCGTACCAGTCCGGGCCAGCTTCGGCGCCTTTCGTCCGGCTCGAGCCAATATCGCGCCAACGACAACGCGGGAGCGCTTCGCTTTCGTACTGGCCGGTCTTGTGCCGGCCACGGGTAGCGGCAGCTTCAAGATCGGCCCACCTCTCCGTCAGCTTCCAAGCGATCCGGCGCCACGCCAATTGCATCCGACAACATCCGCAGCATCCCGATCTGCGATATCCTCACCCCACGAACGCTCACGTCCCCAGCCTGCCTACGGAGACCCGCCATGACCGACCAGCACCGCGTCCTCTTCGACACCGACATCGGCACCGACGTCGACGACATCCTCGCCCTCGCCGTCCTCCTCGGTTCGCCGGAGGTTCGGATCGAAGGCGTGACCACGGTCTACGGCGACGTTGCGCTCCGAGCGCGGATGGTCCAGAAGTTGCTCCAGCTCCGGGGCGTCGAAGGCGTCCCGGTCTGCACGGGGGTCGGCCAACCGCTACTGGGGATCGACCCGGTCTACTGGCCCGGTCACGAAGGCGTCGGCCTGCTGGACGACGGCGACGACCTGCCGCCGCTAAACGACACGCACGCCGTCGACTTCCTGATCCGGCACGTGCACGCGAATCCGGGCGAGATCACGTTGCTCGCGGTCGGTCCGCTCACCAACGTCGCGACGGCGATCATCCGCGAGCCGCGCTTCGCGTCAGCCCTGAAACGGCTCGTGATCATGGGCGGCCGGATCGACGTCAGCGGCACGTCCGAGGGACCCGCCGAGCACAACATCAAGTGCGACCCCGAGGCGGCCCACGTCGTCCTTGCCTCCGGCGCCCCGATCGAGCTCGTGCCGCTGGACGTCACGCTCCGGGCCGTGATCCGGCAGGACGGCGTGGACGCGCTGCGGGCCAAGGGCACGCCGTACCACGACGCGCTGGCCGACCAGGTCGCCCGCTATCCCGGCTTCGTGGAACGAGGCGGTAGCACCTTTCTGCATGACCCGCTGGCCGCGATGGCCGTGGTGAAGCCCGAGTTGCTGGGGTGGACGCCCTACCACGTCGAGGTCGAGCTCACCGGCCGCCTGACGCGGGCGATGACCGTCGCCCGCCTGCCGGACGACGCGCATCCGACCACGGCCCACGTCGCGATGGACCTCGACGTTCCGGCCTGCGAAGCCCTCATCGCCAAGCGGATGACGGGATAACGCAGGCTGATCCTGACCCGTCCACTCAAGCGGTCACACTATCCATTGGAGGCGCAAGAAGCTCCAGCAACGGATACGGATTCGACGCCATTGATGATCGGGAGTGGTCCAAACGGTCAGTCGCAAGATTATCAAGCACATGGTCACTGGCGATGAATACCTCAAACGGCGATAATCCTGGTTCGGGAACACCCACATTGAGCACAGAAAGCAACCCCTATGCCATTCCAGACTCCTGTCACGATCAGGAAGGCGCTTGAGCACATCTCTCGTGACGATTACGTGCTACCTGCCATTCAGCGCGAGGTTGTGTGGACACCGAGCCAAATCGTCCGCTTGTTCGACAGCCTGATGCAGGGGTATCCCATCGGTTCGTTTCTCTTCTGGAAAGTCGATCAGGAGCATAGCCGGGAATACGTCTTCTACAAGTTCATGACGCGTTACCATCAGCGGGACCAGCGCCATTTGGAACGATACGAAATGTTCGCTCCCCGGGAGATCACCGGCGTGCTGGATGGACAGCAGCGCCTGACGGCGCTCAACATCGGGCTTCGGGGAAGTCACGCCGAGAAACTCCCCCGCCTCTGGGTCGATAGTCCCTGGGCTTACCCCGAACGACGTCTCCATCTCAGGCTCGATCAAACCGCCCGCGACAATGAACTTGGCATGATGTACGACTTCCGCTTCCTGAGCGTGGAACAGGCACGCGATCGGGAGGCTCAGGGAGAGCATTGGTTCCCCGCGTCGAACATCATGTCCATTGAACCTGGAGCAGACATTTTCGATTACGTGCAGGATGCTGGGCTCACGCACGACAAATTCCCGTTTCGGGCGCTGAGCCGCCTGCACGATGTCGTCCATCGTGACCAGGTGATCAGTTATTTCGAGGAAGAGTCGCAGGACCTTGACAAGGTGCTCAATATCTTCATCCGGGTGAACAGCGGCGGGACGACGCTTTCATACTCCGACCTTCTGCTCAGCATTGCGACGGCTCAATGGACAAAGATCGATGCTCGGGAAGAAATCCATCGACTGGTGGATGAACTCAATGATACGGGCGGCAAGTTCACCCTGAGTAAGGACCTCGTGCTGAAAGCTGGTCTGGTGCTGTCCGATATCCCCAGCATCGGCTTCCGGGTGACCAACTTCAACACGTCCAACATGGCGACCCTGGAGACGAACTGGCAAGCCATCGCCGACGCCTTGCGCCTGGCAGTTCGTCTCGTTTCAGGCTTTGGGTTCTCGGGCCGTACCCTGACGGCGGACAGCGTCGTCATTCCGATTGCCTATTACCTCCACCTTCGCAAGGTCAGGGAAGGTTATCTCACGTCTGTCGCGTCCCGAGACGACCGTGACCGGATTCGCGGGTGGGTGGTGCGGTCACTGCTCAAAGCCGGGGTCTGGGGGAGTGGACTCGATCCCCTGCTCCTGGCGCTGCGGAGCGCCATCGCCGCGCATGGATCGGAGCGCTTCCCGGTCGCCGAACTGGAGTCAGCAATGGCCCAGCGAGGGAAGTCCCTGGAGTTCAGTGGCGAGGAGATCGAAGATCTGGTGGAACTCCCCTTCGGCGACAGGCGGGTCTTCCCCCTCCTATCATTGCTCTACCCAGGCATGGACTTTCACAACGAATTCCATATCGACCACATTTTTCCGCGAAGCCGTTACACAAGCACCAGGCTCAAAACAGCGGGTGTGCCTGATTCCTCAATCGAGGAGTTCCAGCTATCGGTCGAGCGGTTGCCCAACCTCCAGCTTCTCGAAGGGCCAATCAACGTATCCAAGCAGGCCACGTTGCCGTCGGTCTGGATGGAGCAATATCACAAGGACATTGGCGCCAGGGAGGCGTATCGCGCTCGACACGATCTTGGCGACATTCCATCTGACATCGGACAGTTCCTGGACTTCTATCAAGCTCGACGACAGCGCATTCGGGAGCGAATTCAATCGCTCCTGGGCAGCGATGTATCGACGGTCGTTCCAAACGTCTAATGATCACGTTCTGCCCTGCTCCTTGAATGGACATCACTGACGAGAGCGGCAATCCGGATCGGGGCACTTTGGCATGGCGACTCAAGCACCACCACTGCGGATCAGCGTCAACGGCCATGCACATGACATTACGGCCTCGCTGGATACGCCGCTGCTCTACGTCCTGCGCAACGACCTCGGGCTCAACGCCGCCAAGTACGGCTGCGGGCTGGGCCGCTGCGGGGCCTGCACCGTCCATCTCGACGGCGTGGCGGCGTACGCCTGCCTGGTCACGCTCGGCGAGGTTGACGGCCACGAGGTGACGACCCTGGAGGGCATCGGCAACGCCGAAGGTCTCCACCCGCTGCAGCGGGCGTTCCTCGACGAGCAGGCTGCCCAGTGCGGCTACTGCATCCCCGGCATCGTCATGACCGCCGCCGCGCTGCTGGACACGAATCCTCAGCCAACCGACGCCGAGGTGCGCACGGCGCTCGAAGGCACGCTCTGCCGTTGCGGTTCCCAAGGCCGCATCCTCCGCGCGATCCGGCGCGTGATCGACGGCGACGTGACCGGGGGGCACATCGTGAAGGACGGCTCGCGGGACCGCCCCGCCCACCAAACCGAGCAGGATGTCCGCACGCGCGACGCGAACACGGTCGACGCCTTCCTGGAACTTGGACCGGACGGCACGGTCACCGTCTACTCCGGCAAGGTCGAACTCGGGACCGGCATCGCCACCGCCCTCGCCCAGATCGTCGCCGACGAGCTCGGCGCCCCGCTCGATCAGGTGCGGGTGGTGATGGGCGACACCGCCCTGACCCCGGACCAGGGCACGACGGCAGGATCCAAAACCCTCCAGATCGCCGGACCGCTCCTGCAACGGGCGGCCCACGCCGCCCGCCAGGTTCTGCTCGAACGCGCCGCCGCCCGGCTGGAAGTCGCCTCCAACGACCTCACGATCCGGGATGGGGTCGTGCGCCCAATTGACGGCTCCAACGCCGCGATCCCGATTGGCGAACTCGCCGGCGCGCCGTTCGA
>JBGTNF010000188.1:0-7151 GCA_041743205.1 Thermomicrobiales bacterium
GGCGAGCGCCTGGTCGCGTTGGCCCTCGGCCTGCTGGCCGTGCCGCTCGGCTGGGCGGGGTGGCTGCACCTTCGCAAGCAGCGAACCCCGCCGCCGTTGCAGCCGATCGAGCAGCAAGGAGAACTGCGGATGGGCGCCAACGGACGGGTCCAGATGCGGTTCCGGTGACGCAGAGTGAACTGAAACCGCATCTGGCGACGTAGTATCTTGTATGGGCGTCACCTGACCTTCCAGAACGGCCTGCCAGTAGCAGTCCAGCATCCATGCGATGCGTCAGGAGCGCCTTGGGAACCGTTCGTCCACCGCCGGATTTCGGCGAACGAACGTGACGCGAGCGAGCAGGACTGAATCGAGACGTGAGGACCACCATGACCCACATGACGCGACGGCGATTGCTTTCCACGATGGCCGGGCTGGGCGCGGGCCTGGCCGTAGCTGGGCAGACGGGCGCCAACAACGGCTCGCAGCTCCCGGCGTGGGGCCAGACTTCGGGCACGACCGACCTCCAGGCTGGACCGCTGGGGTTGAACCCGGCCATGGATCCGGGCCAGATCCCGATGGCGATCCGCATCGCGGACGCCGGGGTCGACGCCGAAATCGAACGCCAGCAGATCGTCGGGGGAACGATGGCCGATCCCTCCGGTCCGTGGGTGGTCGCCTGGTACGAACAGACCGCGCGGGCCGGCGAGATCGGCAACTGCGTCGGGGCGGGGCACGTCGATTACTGGACGGTTGGCCCGGCCGTGTTCTACGAGGTCGCCGGTCTCCAGGAAGGCGCCCAGATCGAGGTTTTCGGCAAGGACGGCGCGGCCTATGTCTACGAGGTCGAGAACGTCCAGCGGGTCGAGGTTGCCAACCTCACGTCCGAGCAGTTGAACTCGCCGGAGATGGTTGGCCGCACGGATTACGCCGCGCTCACCCTGGTTACCTGCGGCGGGGAGTTCGATGGCGAGTCGTACACCCAGCGCGACATCATCCGCGGCCGCCTGGCGTCGGTGCAGGGTGTCGATGCCTCGGCGCCGCCAGCCGAAACGGCTGAGGAACCGGCCGCTGACGAACCCGCCGCCGGGACGTTCGCCGCAGGCGCCCAGGCCACGGTCAGCCAGGAAGGCGTCAACATGCGCGCCGAGGCAACGACCGATTCCGAGGTCGTCTCGGTGCTGGCGGCGGGAACGGTCATCACCATCACCGGCGCCTCCCAGGAGGGCAGCGACTTCGTCTGGTTGCCAATTCAGCTGGAGGACGGCACGACCGGTTGGGTGGTCCAGGATTTCCTGACGCCGTAGCTTATGGATTTGCTGTGCCGCACCTTTATTGTCATTCCGAACTTGCGAGGGATCTTCGGTCGCAACGGCGATCTTCGACTTTGCTGCCACGGGAGGCCACACGGGGCCTCCCTTACGGAACGAACCACTGCATCAAAACCGGGCCGGCCTGCAAGGGCCAGCCCATCGTGCGTCACGGCGTCAGGCGCTGCATGTCGCGAGGAAACAGCGTCGTTTCCCGAACGTTGCCGATGCCCGCTATTTGGGCCACGAATCGCTCCAGCCCGAGCGCGAAACCGCCGTGCGGCGGCATCCCGTGCCGGAACGCCAGCAGGTAGCCCTCGAACCCTTCCGGCGCGATGCCCCGCGCCGCCAGCGCCGCGAGGTAGTCCTCGTGCCGGTGTAGCCGCTGGCCGCCGGTCACGATTTCCAGACCCCGGAAGAGCAGGTCGAAACTGTTCGACCACTGCGGCCGGGCCGGGTCCGGGTGCGTGTAAAAGGGACGCTTGACCATTGGGTAGCCGGTGACGTAGAGCCACTCCGAGCCGAACTCCCGGCGTGCCCACTCGCCGAGCCAACGCTCATGAGCCGGGGCGAGATCGGGTTCGGCGCTCAGGTCCTCGCCCGTCGCCGCGCCCACCAGGTCGAGCGCATCCGCGAAGTGGATATCCGGGATAGTGTCCGGCACGTCCGGGATCGCAAGGTCGGGCCAGGTTCGTTCGAGGTCGGAGTTCAGGTCGCGTGCCGCCGCGATCATGCCGCCGATGGCGATCGTGGTCATCGTCATTACCGTGCGGTGATCCTCAATGAACGCCAGCTCGGCATCCAGCGAGACGAACTGGCTCAAATGACGCGACGTGGCGTGCGGCTCGGCCCGGAACGCCGGCGCGGTCTCGAAGACGCGTTCCAGCGCGCCGACCATGATCTGCTTGTAGAGTTGCGGGCTCTGGGCGAGGTAGGCCGGTTTGCCGAAGTAGTCGAGCTCGAAGACGTTTGCCCCGCCCTCCGGCGTGGTTCCGATGATTTTCGGGGTCGCGATTTCGACGAACCGTTGCGCCCGCAGCGCCGACCGGAAGCCTTCGACGGCCGCCGCCGACATCCGCTGGATCGCCGCCCGTCGCGGGTGACGCAGGCTGACCGCGGCCGCATCCAGCATCGTCGGCAACTGGACGCCGAGCTCGGGACGATAGAGGTCGACCGGCGGTTCGTCGAGCGCGGCGCTCACGACCGTCACCGTGGGCCGGTGGATTTCGACGCCGCCAGGCGCCTGCTTCGAAGCAACGGCCTCGCCGGTGATCGTGACCACAGATTCATGCGGCAGCGATTCGACGAGGGCGCGCGTTTCTGGGTCGTCGACGACGACCTGGGCCAGGCCACTGGCGTCCCGCAGGATCAGGAAACAGACCGCTTTCAACGATCGCCGGTGATGCAGCCAGCCGCTGATCGAGACCGCTCCCCCGGCGTGGTCAGCCAGGTCACTGGTCCAGGTGCGATCAACGGCCGGCAACGTCGGTGAAGTAACGGGTGAGACGGAAAATGAAGCAGGGGACACGGTGGTCGCCTCCACGGGAAAAGCCAGACACCCCCCTCCGCCTTGCGGACGAGGGGGGCGTCTCGTGGTGCCACCGCAATTCGCCGGTCGCGCCCCATCGAGGGCAGCCCGGCCTTCTGGAGCCCGCTAACGGGGGCGAACCGGCGCGTCTTTCGGGAAGCAGCCGTGGAGTTGGCCGATCTGGCCACAGGCTGCCCGTTGGATCGCGCACTCGGGAGGGTCTTCGCCATCGGGTTCGCCGCCGCGCTCCCACCGGTCGCGGCTCGCTGGATGCGGAGGCCGATGGCTACTCATCTCCGTCAACGTGTTGCGCTGACTATACGCGGTCCGACATCAGGCGTCATCCTGGCGGGCTTGGTAAACGATCTCGTGAAAGAAGTCGGAACCCTCTTGCGTGAATTAGTGAATGATGATTTACTAAATGATGGCCAGACCAAAGCGCTATCCGGATACGGTCCTCATCGATGCCGCCGCCGCCGTGATAGCGGAGCGGGGCAGCGCGTCGTGGTCGCTTGAGGACGCGGCGAATCGCGTTGGCATGTCCCCGGCCGCGTTGATCAAGCGATTCGGCACGAAGCGGAATCTCCTGTTGGCCGTGGTGCGGTCCTGGGTCGATTCGATTCCGGAGCCCGCTGGTGAAGCAAGCCGCGATCCGCTCGCTGAACTGGAGGCCCTGGTGGGCGGGTTGTTCGCCGGGCTCGACGAGGTCGCCGATCCCGTCGGGCATCTTTCCCTGCTGCTGGCCGAAATCGCCGATCCCGACGTTCGGCCCCTTGTCGTCGAGGGGTGGCGGCGGCAGGAACGGCTCATCGATGCCCTCGTCGCTGGGGCCAAGGCGTCGGGAGCCTTGCCCTCGGCGCCCCACGATGCCGCGGGCATCATCTTCACGTTGGCGCAGGGGATCGCGTTGCGGTGGTCGGTGCATCCCGAGGGCTCGTTGCCGGATCGACAGCGGCACACGCTACGGACATTGCTGGAAGGGTGGACGCAGGACTATGAAATCACGTAACTGGACCGGGAAGGTGTTCATCGGCATGAGCGTCGATGGCTTCATCGCCCGGCTCGATGGCGATATCGAATGGCTGACGGCGCGAGGCGAACGGTCTGGCGACACCGGCTTCGACTCGTTCATGGCCACCATCGATCACCTTATCATGGGGCGCGGCACGTACGAGAAGGTGCTGGAATCCGGCTTCTGGGCATACGACGGGAAGCAGATCCTGGTGCTCAGCGGCACGCTGGAGACGGATGACGCACGGGTGCGCGTCGTCCGGTCGCTCGATGAGGCGCGGTCTGTCCTCGACGCCTCTGCCCAGGGCGTCTACATCGATGGCGGCCAGGTCGTGCGGTCGTGCATGCGCGAGGGCTTGGTCGACGAGATCACCCTGAGCCGGGTCCCGGTGTTGATCGGGGAGGGCAAACCGCTGTTCGGCGCCCTGCCAAGCGATGTAGCGCTCCGGCTCGTCGACAACCGGACGCTGGGCGGCGGGATGACCCAGACGGTTTACCGCATCGACCACGGAGCGATAGGTTGACGCCCATCGTCACGGGGCCGTGGCTGGCGTCACCGTTCGCCTGATCTCGTCCGCGATGCGCTCTTCGGCGATGCGAAGATCGTAGATCTGCTGAAGATTCAACCAGTATTGTGGCGACGAGCCGATCCACCGGGCAAGCCGGAGGGCAGTATCGACCGTGACGGTCCGTTTGCCGTTGAGGATTTCCGACACGCGGTTCTGCGGAATGTTCAGGGCCCGAGCCAGTTCGGCTCCAGTGATGCCGCGCTCGTCGAGTTCCTCGGCAAGGAATTCTCCGGGATGAAATGCGTAGGGCGCCATGCTGAACTTCCCATCCACTATCCATTTACCACGCCGTTGTAGGGCTGCCGAGCTTGTCTCGGCCCTGGCTACTCAACGACAGATTTCGTTGGAGGCCTGATTTCCGCAATGGACGATGGTGTTTGCCACACTGGGGCCGAGACAAGCTCGGCAACCCTACGATTCCGCTGCCGGTTTGGCGATTCGGACCACGTCGCGTGCGAAACGGTGTCACTCTCCTCGGACCTGATCCCACCGACCGGGGTTGCCTTCGATGTACAACCTCGCCGATTCCAGCATTCGATCGTCGCGCAGGATCTTGTCGTGGAAACCGCGTTGCCACAATGCACGCTCGTACCGAGGGAAGCGATCGGCTTTCACGCCACGGCCATACTCCAGCGTCGACTCGGATTTGAATGACTGAATGACCCTGCTCAGCGATGATGTCTGGTCGGACTCACCGTGCGTGAAAGCAAGGATTCCCTGAAGGTGATTTGGCATCACAACGCATGCATCGAGCCTCACGTTCGCATATCGACCCGGAATTCGGACCCACATATCATGGATAAGCGCACCAGCATCATTGAGATGGACACCCCCGTTCTGCACATGACCGCATCGGTGTTCCATCCGATCGACGCAGATAGTGACGAAATACGTTCCCGGTTCGGCATAGTCGAACCCGCGAGCCCGGAGTCGTTTGCGCCGTGGATCGGGTGGAGTGTCGGTCATTGTGTACCTCCATCAACTTCCGCAGATGGCTTTGGCACTGTTTCATAGGTGGTCGCGAAACCAGGGCCGAGACAAGCTCGGCAACCCTACCAATTGTCGAGATTTGATGGTCGGTTCTGGATCGTGCAGAGGGCCTGGCGGATTTCGCCGAGGTGGTAGGCGGTGTGGACGGCGATCGAGACGGCGCCGAAGACCGGGTCTTCGTCCCACGCCGTCGTGCCGGCCAGGAGCGCCGTCGTGGCGTCGGCGGCCGCCCGGAGCCGGGCGATCAGGGCTGCCCATTCGGCATCGTTCACCGGGCCGATGGTCCAGGCCGGGCTCCAGTCCACGTCGGTCAGTTCCTTGCCAACCAGGTCGTGGCCAAGCACATCGAGGTAGTAGATGACATGGTTGACCTGGGCCGCGATCGACGCGCAGGAGGCCGAAACGGGCGTCGAGGCTTCGACGGCAGTCACGGTCGCCAGGGTCTCGAACAGCGACGTGCCGTTGTCAAGGTAGTGCCCGTGGTGGGTGTCGAACGTTTCCTCGAGGATTTCGAGAATCGCGGCCTTGAAGTGATCGACGCCCGTTGACTGGCTCATGGCGGCTCCATTGTGTCAGTGGCTGGCACAAGACCAGCCAGTACGACCTTGCTGGTGAGCGGGACAGGACTGGCCAGTACGAAAACGAGCGGCGACGTTAGAACGAGTTGACGAAGAGGCTGCTGACCGATTCGCCTACGTGGATGCGGTGGATCGCTTCCGCCAGCAGCGGGGCGATCGAGAGCACCGTCATGTTCGGGAGATGCTTCTCCGGCGCGATCGGCACCGTGTTGGTGGTCACGATTTCGGTAAGGTCGCACGAGGCCAATCGCTCGATCGCCTTGCCGGTGAACAGGCCGTGGGTGCAGGCCAGCGCCACCCGCTGCACGTTGTATTCCTTGAGCTTCCGCAGCAGTTCGAGGATCGAACCACCGGTCGCGATCTCGTCGTCGAGGATGATCACGTTCTTGTCGTGAACGTCACCGACGATGGCGTCGACCACCACCCGGTCGTCGGCCAGGCGTTGCTTGGACCCGGCCGCGACCGGCAGGTTGAGGGTGCGCGCGAACTGGGTCGCGTTCTTGGCGTTGCCGAGGTCGGGGGAGACCACGATCGTGTTCGAGAGATCCTGGCCCCGGAAATGATCGGCGAGCACGTTGAGCGCGTTGAGGTGATCGACCGGGACGCTGAAGAAGCCGTGGACCTGGGGCGCGTGGAGCTGCATGGTCAGCACGCGGTCCGCGCCGGCCGTGTTCAGCAGGTCGGCGACGAGGCGCCCGCCGATCGAGATCCGGGGCATGTCCTTCTTGTCGGAGCGGGCGTACGCGTAGTGGGGAATGACGGCGGTGATCCGGGCCGCCGAGGCGCCGCGCGCCGCGTCGAGCATCAGCATCAGTTCCATCACGTGCTCCTGCACCGGCGGGCACAACGGCTGGATGATGAAGACGTCCTGCTCGCGGCAGTTGGATTGCAGTTGCACTTGCAGGCAGTCGTTGCTGAAGCGGTCGATGCTGGTCCGGTGGAGGGGGAGACCGAGCGTGGCGCAAATCTCGGACGCGAGTTCGGGGTGGGCGCTGCCGCTGAAGATGCCGATTTCACGCATGAAGAGGGTCCATCTCCTGGGGCGAGCCGAAGCCGGGCAATCGGCCATCGCCCGGCGGTGTCAAACTGATGCTACCGCGCTTGACCGGCAGCCACAAACGCCCGGGCGTGGAAGCGGCCTGGAACTCGACACTCCAGGCCGCTTGCGCTGATCAGTGTGGTCGTC
>JBGTNF010000189.1:0-2752 GCA_041743205.1 Thermomicrobiales bacterium
TTCGTAATCCATGGCTGCGACCGGCTGGAGGTTGAGGATGACCACCGGGGCCCCTGCCCGCTGGACCACCGGCAGGCTTTGGGTGCTGGTGGCGTAGGTGCCGGTGAAACAGAACACCAGGTCCAGATCCTCGCGGGCGAAACGGTCGCCAAGTGTGGATCCCGCTTCCGCGGTGTCGACCAAGCCGCCGTCGACGACCTCAGCCCACGTGTCGATTTGGGTGACGATATGCGCGAGGTGGTTCAGGATCGATTCGCGGAGACCGGGAAACTGCGGCCAGTAGGCGGCCAGCCCGACTCCGAAGATCCCGATTCGCGCGTTGTTTCGGTTACTGGTTGCGTCGCTATCCTGCATGGCGCCTCTCCCCTGTCCAGTGCGATGCTTGCTGAACATGTGATCCCGGGATTTGTCCGCGTCTGTTCCGGGACCGCGTACGGCCAGACCGTCGGCCCGGCGCATCGTCGTCCGTGATTCATCCATTCACGCCGATACTCTAGCCGGGACTGGCCGCACGCGAAAGGCCAGGCGCACCAACGATGTCTTCAGTGCTGTTATGTCACACTCACTCGTTTGCTCATTGGGAATGGAGATGATCCGCGATGTCGGACCAACGGCAACCGTTTGCCACCCTGACGCCGGAAGAGGCCCTCGCGCGGCTCGTCGACGGCAACCGCCGCTACCGCGACGAGGCGATCGATCCGCTCGATTATTCGGCGGCCCGCGCCGCCGCGATCGAGCAGCACGCGCCGGTCGCCGCGATCCTCGGCTGCGGCGATGCCCGGGTGGCCGCCGAGTTGATCTTCTCGTGTGGACCGGGTGACCTTTTCATGGTGCGCCTGGCGGGCAATTTCCTGAGCGACTACGGGCTGGCCAGCATGGAGTACTGCGTCGAGTTCCTGCGCACGCCCTTGCTGATGGTGCTTGGCCACACCGGCTGCGGGGCGGTGACCAGTGCGATCCGGGTGGTGACGGAAGGGGTTGACCTGCCGGGCCGTCTTTTCGTGCTGATGGACGCCCTCGAACCTTCGGTGCTGCGGGCCCAGGCGACCCACCCGGACGACGTGCTGAACGCGGCGATCGAGGAAAACGTCCGCCGCCAGGTGCGCCGCCTGCGCACGATTTCGCCAGTGATCACCGCCGCCCTCGCCGATGATCGGGTGATGGTGGTTGGCGCCATCTACGACATGGCGACCGGGGCGGTGAACCTGCTCGACTGACGCCGCCTGTAGTCGACACAAGACCGACCAGTACGAGCCGGGCCCATCGCGTCATAGTGGGTTGTTGTGCCCTCCACGTGGCATAGAAAGCGCGGATTCGCAAGGCTGCGTATCCAGCGGGGCCAGCTTGTCTCCGCCCATGCGGGCGGCTCCAGCCGAATCAATCCGTAACGGCCCGGCACATCGTTGTGCCGGGCCGCTACGGGTCTCGCCGTTGGTAGGCTTGAGTCAAGAACCGGCTCGTCGCGGCCTGAAGGTCCGAATCGTCCTTGGCGCCTACCGGACTCCAAGCGACGGGAGCATCTGGGTTAGGCCGGCGACCAGCGGCTGCATGATGGCGTCGATTGAGATCGGGCCGGGTGTGATTTCCGATTGCAGTTGCCCCTCGATGCTGTGGGGTGGCGCGCTGGCGTCGGTTTTCTGGCCTGCGGCGGCCTAGGTCAAGACATGGCTTCCGGTGAGCAATCTATACTCGCGGCGAGAGGTCGTGGCTCGAAATGCGAACGTTGGAGGGTTGGTATGGCTGATCTGCTTCCCTTGCTCGTCAGCGGTTTCACGATCGGCGTGGCGTACACCGTCCTGCCCGGACCGGTGAACACCGAGGCGACGCGGAGAGGGCTGAATCACGGTTTTGGACCAGCCCTGAGCGTGCAGCTCGGTTCGCTGGTCGGTGACGTGCTGTGGGCGATTCTCGGGTTGACCGGCGCTATCGTGGCGCTGCAACGTGATTCCCTGGCCGTGGCGCTCGGCCTGATTGGGGCCGGGTTCCTGTTTGGCCTGGCCAGGTCGGCGTTTCGCGGCGCGATGGGCAAGGGCGAGCCGGCGCCTGCTTCGCCGAATGGGAGCGGCTGGCGAGTGGGCATCATGTTTTCGCTGGCGAACCCGGCCGGAATCGCCTTTTGGTCAGGCGTCGGAGGGGGCATGCTGGGTGCCGTCGCCAACCCAGGAGCCGTGGAGGTTGCAGCCGTGTTGATGAGCTTCATTATTGGATCGGCCGCCTGCGGCGTGTTGTTCGCGGGTCTGGCCGGGCTCGGACATCGGCACGCGGGCGGCGCGATGATGCGATGGATCGACGGCGCCTGCGGCATCGCCCTCACCTGGTTCGGCGTACGACTGCTGTGGACGACGCTCCGCCGCGCATCCGCCTGGTTCAGCCCGGCCTTGCGAAACCTTGCATAGGTCCTGCGCGTACCCTGCTCAGACCAGGCACTCGCCGTGGCGGGCGGTGATCCGGTCGCGCTTCATCACCAGCCAACGGGGCGGGCGGTCGGCCAATCCGTCCCGGCCTTCGGCGAGGAACCGCTGGCCCCAGGTGCGCAGGCGGTTGCGGGCGCAGCCGAAGCTCTGCGCCGCTTTGGTTACCGACATCCCGCCCGCGACAAGGAGCAAGCCATCGGCGCGGTGCCGGACGCGAGGGTCGGGATCCGTTCGGGTAAGGTGACGCAACGCGGCATGGTGCGGGGTCAGGTCCATGCGGATTCCTCCTGAATCCCGCCATCTTCCTCCTGCGCAAGAACTTTTGTCAATCCGCTTAG
>JBGTNF010000190.1:0-4699 GCA_041743205.1 Thermomicrobiales bacterium
CGACGAATCCCGCGGCGCTCTCGTTCAGCAGGATGTTGGTGATGATGCTGACGATCGCGAGCAGCACCCCATCGATCAACGCGGCCACGACCCGGTTCCAGAAACCTGCGTATTCCACACCCTGCTCCCCTCTCCCAACCCAATTGTCCGGACCCATTCGCATTGTGGGGCATGGTCCGGCCCGACACAATGGATCGGCCGCAATCTGGACACGTGGAGCCTGCCGAGGCCGATTCAGGCCAGGTCGGCCGTCGCAAGTTCGGCCAGCAGGGCGGCGCTGGTGCGGATGCCCTGCCAGAGGCGCTCGACCCGGTAGTTCTCGTTCGGGGAGTGGTTAGCCTGCTCCGGCGCGCCGTACGGCACGTGGATCGCCGGCATCCCGAGCGTCTTCGTCCACGTCGCCTCCCCGAGGCTGGCGCCGACGATCGGGATGTCGATCGGACGAGCCCCGAAGCCGCGCTCGACCGCCCGCCGGATCGGGTCGGCCAACGGATGTTCGACCGGCGTGGACGAGGGCAGCACGCCGCCACGCATGCGGACGATCTCGACGTCCGGCGCGTACCTGGCGACGTGGGCCGCGACCTTCTCCCAGATCTCGTCCGGCGTCTGGTCCGGCACGAGCCGCATGTCGATCTTGGCCGTGGCCGTGGAGGGGATGATCGTTTTCGAGCCGGGGCCGCCGTAGCCGCCGTTCAGCCCGGAGAGGTTGAAGGTCGGCTGGGCCATGATCCGGTCTGCGTACGGAAGGTCGTGCGGCGGCGGCAACCGGTCAAATCCGGCGCCCGCCAGGATCGACGGAACGTCGAACGGCAACGCCTCCATCGCGGCCCGGGCGCCGGGGGTGGGCGGGACGACGTTGTCGTAATAGCCCTCGATCGTGACGCGGTTGTCGGCGTTCACCATCGTGCCGAGCGCGCGGACCAGGGTCCAGATCGGGTTCGGCGCCACGCCGCCCCAGTGCCCGGAGTGGAGATCCCGGTTCGGTCCCTTGGCACGGAGCTCGATGTAGAGCATGCCGCGCACCCCGAACGCGATTTGGGGGTAGCGCTCATCGGACACTGGTCCATCGGACATGTAGACGAGATCCGCCTGCAACAGATCCCGGTTGGCGACGACGGCGCTGTGGAAGTTGGGGCTGCCGGATTCCTCCTCGCCCTCGATCAGGAACTTGACGTTGATTGGCAGCCCACCGGTGGCGTCCATCCAGGCCCTGATCGCCTCGATGTGGCTGAAGTGCTGGGCCTTGTTGTCGGCCACGCCGCGGGCGAAGATCCGGCCGTCGCGGATCTCGGGCGCGAACGGCGGCGAGTGCCAGGCGTCGAGCGGTTCCGGCGGCTGCACGTCGTAATGCCCGTAGAAGAGGATCGTCGGTTGACCGGGCACCCCCAGCCACTCGCCGTAGACGAGCGGTTCGCCGCCGGTTTCGATGATCCGGGTGGCGAGTCCGGCCTGTCGCAGCAACCCTTTCTCGATCGCCGCGCACTCCCGAATGCCGAGGTTCTGGGCGCTGATGCTCGGTTGGGCGAGTAGCCGGAAGAGGTCGGCGAGCGCCTCATCCTTCCGCGCTTCGACGTTGGCCAGCGCGGCGTTGAGATCGGTTTCCAGGGTTTGCGACAGGGGCACGAGGATTCCTTCCCGACGATTCGATATGGCGCCGAATTGGCTTCAGGCCAGCAGGTGTCCGAGGGATGACTCGACGTAGTGGCGGATCGCGCGCAGGTCAGCGACCGGGTCGCAGGCGCTGTCGAACTCCAACACGGCCCAACCGTCGTAGTTCAGGTCCCGCAGCAACCGCGCCCAGGCGGGCCAGTCGACCACGCCTTGGCCGACCGGGGCGAACCACTGGATCTGGGTCTGGAAGATCTGGTCGTCGATTGTCACGCCCTCCGGCGCGGGGCCGACCGCGTCCTTCCAGTGGGTGAGCGCAACGCGATCCCGATGCCGGCGCACGATCTCCAGCGGGTCCGGTCCTGCAACCGTGAATTGGGCGGTGTCCGGGCACAAGAAGACATAATCGTGATCGGTCAGCAGCATGAAGAGGTCGGCGTCGCGACTGTCGCGAAAGATGGTGAAGGCCTCCGAGCGCGCGAGACTGGGCAACCTTGCCCCGATTCTCGCATCGCGCGGCCATTGCGCAAGGGAGCGACCGCCTCCTGGTGGGCGTCCCCCTCACGTCATGTCGAGCGAAGTCGAGACATCTCTTGTTCGTGGCCCGTTTCGCTGCGGCGAAGAGACCTCTCGGCTGCGCTCGCGGTGACGTGAGGCAGGGTTTGCGGCGGTGTGAGCAGTGGGACGGCACACTCAATCCAGGAGGCGGACACGGAGCGGGCGGTCACACGCGGGCACGGAACTTACCGACTGTCCAAGGCCTTATGCCCGCTGGGCCGCCCCTACGAAATGATGCTGGACATGGGACGCGTTTTCGGATAGAACCTAACCGCCCCGTCACTCCACGGTGAGCGTGCCGCGCATGCCGGCGATCCGGTGGCCGGGCACCGAGCAGTAGTACTGGTACGTTCCCGGCGCCGCATTGACGGTGATTGTCGTCACGTCGCCGCTCGAGAGCATCACCGATTGCACGCCGACCTGGTCGGCGGTGAAATCGTGGGGAAGCGCGCCAAGGTTGGTGATGGTCACGACGACGTTGGTGTTCGCCGGAATCGTGAAGGCGGCTGGCTCGAACGCGAGATCGACCAGCGAAACGTCGTATTGCAGGTCCTCGACCGCGATGACCTCGCTGGAGGGAGACGCCTCAGGGGTGGCGGCTGGGCTGGCCTCAGGGGTAGCGCCGGGCGTGCCGCTGCCATGCGGTTCCTCGTCGTGCGCGGAACCGCCACGCCCGGCGATGGCGAAGGCGCCCGCCCCGGCAATCGCCGTGCCCGCCAGGCCGAGGAATGCCCGGCGGTCGTAGCGCCGTCGATTGGGTCCCGTTACGCCGGTGTGTTTCACGTTCATTCCGCCACGTCACTCCGTTCCCCGAAAAGGGAACTCTTGCCTGCAAAAACGTCGATTGGGCAGTAGCCCGGAGACCCGCGCCCATTATCTATCCGGTATGCAGACGTTGGGGACGGCGTTCGCGTTCCCTGGCCACGGTGGAGAGGTCGCCGGGGGCCGCAACCACGGACTACAGTAGAGGCAACTCGATCACGGCAACGGCGGCAACGGCGGCAACGGGGCAGCGATGAACGATCCGGGCACAATTCGATGACTGACCTGAGGCGTCCGTTCCGCTGGCTCGGCTCGCGTTCCCTCGTCCGCAGCCTGCGCTTTCGGCTCGTCCTGCTCGTGCTCCTCGCCTCGCTGCCGAGTTTCGCCCTGCTCTTCCTGACCGCCTCCCAGCAGCGGGAGGACGCGATCGCCGCCGGGCAGGATGAATCGCGCCGTCTCGCCCGCCTCGTCGCCGCCGACCAGAGCAGCGTGGCGACCCAGATCGAAACGGTGCTTTCGACCACGGCGCTGGCGGACGAGTTGACCGGCGCCACCAACGACGGCTGCCAGGCGGTGCTGCAACGACTGCTGCGGCCGACTACGGCGCCGCTCGAAGGCAACGCCAGTCCCGACATCGGGCTCGACGACGCGACCTTCGCCCAGGTCGTGGTGCTCGATGACCAGCTCGAAGGGTTCTGTGCCGGCGGCGCCGGCGTGGGGTTGATGGACGAGGAAGACCGGGCGCTGGCGACGAGCGCGCTGGAACGCGGCCGCCTGGTCACCGGCAACCTGCGTACCACCTCCACCGGGTCGATGGTGATCACCTACGCGATGCCCGTAATCCGCGACGACGACGCGGGGCGGCGCGTGATCGTCGCCACGCTCGAGGTCTACGCCCTGACCCGCTTCGCGCTCGAAGCCAACCTGCCCCGCGATTCCTTCATCCTGATCTTCAATGACGACGGCGAGCTGGAGCAACGCTACCCGGCGGCCGGCAGCGTGGTGGTTGGCGATTCGCTGGCCGGCACCCCGGTGGTCGACAACACCCTGCGGCCGCCGGAGGCGGACGAGGAACCGGACCCGACGGCGGACGAGATCGACGGCGAGGAGTACGTGTTCGGGTCCGACGATTTCCTCACTCCTGGTCCGGAAGGCGGCCTCACCCTTTCCTACGCGATGGTTGGCTTCCCGGAAGCGGTCGTCGTCCAGCGAGCCGACGAGAAGTTCAACGAGAACCTTGGCAAGCTGGGGATCGCGGCGATCATCGCCTTGGTTGCCGCCTGGGTCGGTTCCGATCTCTTCATCGGCCGTGACGCCGAAACCCGCAAGGGCCAGATCCGCGACTTCTACCACGCCTTCTCCACCGGCGCGCTCGACGATCTCGACGAGATCATCGGACCCGGCTACGTCGACCGCTCGCCCGGTCCCGGCCAGGCGAGTGGCATCGACGGCCTGCGCCAAAACATCGCGGCCTTTCGCATCGCGTTTCCCAAGGGTCAGATCATCATTCGCGAGTTGATCGCCGAGCACGACAAGGTCGTCGCCCGGGTGACCCTTTCCGGCACGCACGTTGCCGATTACTTCGACGTGCCGCCGTCCGGCAAGCCGGTGGTCGCCGATGGGGTTGAAACGTTCCGGTTCCTGCACGGAATGGTGGTCGAGAGCTGGAGCATGTTCGGGGAGCTGCGCCAGCGTGAAGCGGCGCCGGACCTGCCGGTTCCGGCGCCGGCCGCCTCCACTGGCCTGGTGAGCCGGCTCTTCCGGCGCAAGC
>JBGTNF010000191.1:0-2623 GCA_041743205.1 Thermomicrobiales bacterium
GAAAGGCGTCCAGCTCGACCTGGAGGCCAAGGGCGTCATCGTGCGCGAGGCCGCCAAACCGCTTCGCTGGCGCAGGGTCTGAGATTTTCCGTCAGAGCGACCGCGCAACGCCCCATTTCAGAACAGAATCAGGAGTTCAACCATGTTCAGGCACATTCATTCGATCGGGCTCGTCGTTGACGATATCGATGCCGCGCTCGCGTTCTACGTCGATACCCTCGGGTTCGAGAAGCGAATCGATAACGTGGTCGATGGCGGGTTCCGGTTCGTGACCGTCGCGCCCGTAGGCGGACAGACGGAGATCGGGTTCAATCCGCGAGGGGAAGGCGATGCCATGTGGACACCGCCCCTTGCCTTCATCGTCGACGATGTGGATGCTGCCTGCGACGACCTCAGGACGAAGCAGGTCGAAATCACCTACGGGCCGGCTGATGAAGCGTGGGGCGGGCGGGGCGCCGTTTTCCTCGATCCGTTCGGCAACGAGTGCTACATCACCACCGAGTGACGGGCAGGCCCCCGGTCGGCGGGTCAGCCGGCCGCCCCGCCTGGGACTCGCATCATGCCCGCTGACGCCGGGTCGACTGCGGTTGCGTAGGTGATTGCGCCTGTCTCCGGGTCGAAGTAGGCGCGCGGCTGGAGGTTCGGGTTGCGCCCGAAGAAGACGAACTCGTAGGCCGCGCCGTTCACCCCCTGCTGGGCGTGGAGATCGTGCGGCGGATCGCCCCACAGCACGTAGTCGCCGGGACCATGCACGAACGTTTCGCCGAGCCGGAGCTCGGCCCGGTGCGCATCGCGCAGGTCGTCCAGCCGCTCCCAGCGCCAGTAGCGGTTGGTTCCCTGGATCACCGCGGCCACGCCCCAGGTGTTGTGGTTGTGGATCGGGGTCGGCGCATCGTCGGGCAGGCGCAGCAGCATCAGGGCGCCGCGCCCGTCTTCGCCCTGGTGGAGGATCGTCGCGGTCGAGCCTGCGTCGTGCAGCCGCTCCAGGTCGACTTCCGGCAGGATATCCGGCTGCTGGGCCAGCACATTGAGCAGCCGCGCGATCTCGGCGCGGTTGGCGCTGGTCGCGTCGTCCGCGTCCAGCAGCGCCAGCGCCCGGCTGTGGAATTGCCGGATCAGGTCGTCACGTGTCGATGCCGCCATAGGCCCTTCCTCTCACATTTTGCCGCTCATATACCTGCCACAAGCATACCGGGGACCGTCGACCGCGTCGGACCCTCCAGCGCGGGACCACGGTTGCCAGCCGGTGGAGGGCCATTGCTGCGTCGCCGCGTGTCACGATCCTCGGGCGGTGGTTCGATGTCAATGCCGGTCACGGATCGACCGCATTCCCACCTATCGTGAAGCTGCCTTGCGGTGGCGGGATGAGCGCTTCATATGAAGGGACCTCGATGGACCTGTTCGATCGGATGCTGGGGCACGACCGCTGGACGACCGACCGATATCTGGCACTGAGCCAAAACCTTTCCCATGCCCAACTCGATCGAGAATTCGACATCGGGCTGCGTACGCTCCGCCAGACGTTCGACCATATCATCCTCAATATCGAGTTCTGGACCGGCTTGATGGAGGGCACGCCGATTGCGGACGAACCCCAACACGCCTCGGTGGAGGACATGATCGCCCGGCACGCGCGCGCCTACGACCAGTTCGAGGAAGGGGCGCGTGAATTCGCGGCGGCGGGAAGCCTGGACGAGTCGTTCGTCGATCACTATTCCATCCAGCAAAGGTGCGGCGCCACGATCCTCCACGTCGTCCTGCACAATGCGCAACATCGCGGCGAAGGGTTGCACATCCTGCGACGGCTCGGCCTGGAGCACCTGCCGGATGGCGATCCGCAGGCGTGGGAATACATGCTGGCCCGAGCCTGACGCGGAGAGCCCCGGGCACGCACGCGGCGCCGGGCCGATGCCCGGAGTCCGTGAGAAGGAGCCGATCAACGATGCAGGCGGATACTGACCAACAGCGCATCGATCCCCAATCCACGACCGGCCAGGACGAGCCGGCCACGCCGGATTCGCCCATGACGGGCGGCGAGATCGCTCCCTTGCTGGGTTTTTTGGAGCGCCAGCGCGCCACCTTCGCCTGGAAGAGCGGGGGACTGGACGGGCCAGGTCTGAGGGCGACGCTCGGCACGTCGCCGATGACCTTGGGCGGCATGCTCAAGCACCTGGCCCGGTTCGAGGACGACATGTCCACCGAATGGCTGCGCGGGCGGGCCCAGCTGCCGCCCTGGAACGCCGTGGATTGGGACGCCGATCACGACTGGGACTGGCGTTCGGCCGCCGACGATTCGCCCGAAGAGCTCTATGCGCTCTGGCGGGACGCCGCGGCCCGCTCGAGCGCCCTTTTCGCCGGGGCGGCGGCGGACGGGGCAGCGCGTCCGGGACCAGCGACCCACCCGGGATTGCCGAGTCTTCAGTACATCCTGGTCAACATGATCGAGGAGTACGCCCGGCACAACGGACACGCCGACCTGATCCGGGAATCGGTGGATGGACTCGTGGGGCACGATCCGCCAGCCTGACCTTTGCCTGCCTGTCCGCAATATGACATAATAAGTGAGCAAGCGATCACAACGCCAGGGTCATGAAGACGCTGTTGGGATCGTCGATGTACCGCG
>JBGTNF010000192.1:0-3383 GCA_041743205.1 Thermomicrobiales bacterium
GACCGGTTCCGGGTCGCCCCCGCCGGCTGGCGCCGTCGTTGCGCCAACGGGCCAGGAAACCGCGCCGATTTCAACCGATCCGCCGTCACCGACCGAAACATCGACATCCGCTGAAGGGCCGGTTCCCGAAGCGGCCCCGGCCAATCCGATCGACGCGGAACGGCTCCGCGTGCTGGAAGCCCTCGAACGTGGCGAGATCGACATCGACGAAGCCCTCGCCAGGCTCGATCCCGACGATACCCGAGGCGTTTAGGCGCGGGTAGAGGACGCGGTGTCGTCCGGCCCCCTCCGGCCGGGCGACATCCGCCTCATCGCTCCTCTCGCCGTTCCAGATTCCAATTTCACTTCCACGACGCTCCGCCGGCCGCTCGAAACGAGCCCATGCCGGTGGTCTGGGACCCCTATGGCTCGTTTCGGTCGACCATTCATGAACCAGGAGCAATCGTCATGATCCAGAACAGCAATGAACTCATGCAGGTGCTGGTCGAGTCCAAGCAGGCGGAAATGCGGCATTCCGGCCGCCCCCTTCTACCGGACCACGAGGCTGGCGCCTTCCGGGCCTGGATGGGCCGCGCGTTCATCCGCCTTGGCGAGCGGATCGGCGGCGCCCAGCCAACCCAAACTCAGCCCGCCGCCACGCGCTCCCTGGCGACGCCGTAGGCCAGGCGGATTGGAGTCGGTGGGAGATTGTTCCAAATGCCGATGGCTTACGGACCGACCGGATGGTTTTGTCCGTCACCCAATTTTTACATGCGTAGGGTTGCGGAGCTTGCTCCGCCCGGTCGCATATAGACACTTCAACGTAGAAGAACCTCCCAATGGACTGTCCAAGCCGACCTGTCCTTCGGCAGCACGGGCGGAGCAAGCTCTGCAGCCCTACGCAAGGTATGTATGTTTGGAATGAATCCAAGCAGTTTCTCCACGCACCGCAACCGTTACCACCCGGGAGACGACGAACGTGGCGGCAGGCGATGCTCCAATTCCAACCGTCGCCCTGGCGGCGCCGGGCCGATTCGGCCGCAAGGCGCCGATCCAGGCGCTGTGGGCGGCCAGCCTGGTTTCGATCTTCGGCAACACGCTGACGGGGCTGGCCGTGCCCTGGTTCGTGCTCGAAACCACCGGCAGCGCAAGCCGGACCGGGATCACGGCGGCGGTGACAATCATCCCGATCATCGTCGCCAACTTCTTCGGCGGCGCGCTGGTGGACCGCACTGGCTCCCGCGCGCTCTCGATCTTCGCCGACCTCGTCAGCGCGGTGACGGTGGCGGCGATTCCCCTGCTCTACCTCACGATCGGCCTGAACTTCGGTGGTCTGTTGCTCCTGATGTTTCTCGGCGCAGTCTTCGACGCGCCTGGCCACACGGCGCGGACGGCGATGGTCCCGCCCCTCTCGAAGATCACCGGGGTACCGCTGGAACGGATCAACGCCAACTTCGGGATGATCGCGGCCGCGTCGTCGCTCTTCTCGGCCCCGCTGGCCGGACTCCTGATCGCGTGGTTGGGCCCGATCAGCGTCCTGTGGTTCAACGCCGGGACGTTCGTCTTCTCCAGCCTGGCAGTGCTGCTCTTCGTACCCCGGCTGAAACGCCCCGCTCCCTCCGGCGAGTCGTTCCTCGCCGATGTCCACAGCGGGCTGGCCTACGTGCAGAATCACGCGCTGATCCGGACCCTGGTGCTTGGGGCGCTGGCGATCAATTTCCTCTTCGCGCCATTGTTCGGGGTCGCGATTCCGTTCTTCGCGAACCAGGAGCTGGGCAGCGTGCGCTCGTTCGGGATCCTGCTCGGCGGCGAAGGGTTGGGCGCGTTGACCGGCGCCTACCTCTTCGGCCGGCTGGGAGGAAGGCTGAAACGCCGGACGTTCCTGATCGCGGCGCTGGCCTGCCTGGCGTCGCCGCTCGTGCCGCTGGCGTTCTCGACCAATCTCTGGGTCAGCGCCGGCTTGCTGGCGGGCGTGGGTCTGGGGTCCGGGATGGTCAACCCGATGCTCGGCACATTCCTGCAAACGACGACGCCGGAGCAATTCATGGGCCGGGTGATGGGGCTGGTGATGGCCGGCGCGATGGTGGCCCAACCGGCGGGCCTCCTGCTGGGCGGCGTTTTGATCGCGGTGATGGGCTACACCGGGTTCACGCTGGTCATCGGCAGCCTGGTGATCCTCGTCGCCACGGCGTTGACGCTTTCGCCGGCCATCCGTGGACTCGACCATGTCGAACCAGGCGACAAGGGAACCGAGTCACCCCTGTGGTCCAAAGCGCCGTGACCGCGTGATCCGGGTCAACTCGGGGTCGCCCCCTACGACACGTTGGCGGCTGCAGGTCAACTCGGGTAGACCGCCAGGGACATGCCGTCGACGGCGCTCCACATCCGGATGAAGAACTCCCACGAGTACTGAACCTTTTCGCCCTTGGCCGGGTCCATCACCCACACGCCGGCCTCGTCGTAGTCGTACACCGTGACGACGTGCATCCCGGCGAAAACCGAGTAGCTGCCGTCGTCGGTCAGGCGCTCGCGGGTGTCGCCCCAAAACCCCAGCCAGGTTACGACCGGATGCCCGGCGTCGAGGTGCTCGATGAGCGGCCCGGTGTCGCCGAAGGTGTACAGGACCTCGGCCTCGAATCCCCAGTTGTTGAGAACCGGCGCCAGCGGCTCGGCGTAGATGCCGTGATCCTCGGTATTGCCCCACCAGCCGTCGATGTTGCCCCGGTAGCCGTAGTGGGGATTCAGGGCCTGGGGCACGGCGTCGATGAAATCCTGCTCCGTGGGCGCCCAGCCGAAGGCCATGGCCGCGGCGTGCGCCGCCGCGTACTCGCAGCTGAGGTTGCGCTGCTGCTTGTAATCGGGCACCCACAGCCCGTTGCCCGAACCGGCCGATTCCCCATCTGGCGCCGAATTCGTTTCGACCGAGGTCGCGCCGGCCGGGATCAGGATCCGGTCGCCGGTCACCACGTTGAGTGGATCGTCGATGCCGTTGAAGGCCATCAGCTCGTCCGCGCCCACGCCGAATTCGGCGGCAATACTGGCCGGGTTGTCGTCCTGCTCCACCCAGTAGGCCGTGGCGACCCAGGGGCTGGAGCCCTCGCTGGCGGCCGCCATCTGCGCGGCGTCGGTGGGAGATTGACCCGGTTCCGGAATCACGATGACCTGGCCGGCGCTGAGATAGTCGCCATCCGGCAGGTAGCTGGACGTGCGGATCGCCTCGGGATCGACGCCGAAGGCGGCGGCGACCGATTCTATTGTGTCGCCCTCGCGAACCTCGTAGCGCTGCTGGCCGGCGAACCCCGTGGTGGCGGCGCTGGCGATCAGGATCACGGCGCAGAGCGTCGCCAGCATCAGGCGCTTCGAGGCGCCGATCCGGGCGAACGTGATGCCGGCGTCCAGCTGGG
>JBGTNF010000193.1:0-7432 GCA_041743205.1 Thermomicrobiales bacterium
ATGCCGGAGCGCGTCCCACACCAGGCTGTCCGACCAGAGCGTGCGGTAGTTCGCCAGCCCCACGAAGTTCTTGACCGGCTCCGCCCCGTTCCAGTCGGTCAGGCTGAGGTAGATCGCCTGGAAGAAGGGGTAGATCATGAAGACGGCGTAGAGCACGAACGCGGGCGCCAGGAAGAGGTACCCGGCCCGGTAGCGCACCCAGTGCCTGCGGAGCTGGCCCGATCGGTTGCCCGTATCGACGGGGTAGACAAGGGACATGCGCAACCATCCTGGCGGGAAACCGAGCTACGCGGAGGCGGCCTCTCCCACGTCCCCCCGAGCGCAGCCGATCCGGCAGCTGCGTCGAGCGGGGCGGGGTCCCCTCGCCGCAGCGAGCCTGGCGACGCCAATGTCACCCCGAGCGCAGCGAAGCGATAGTCGAGGGGTCTCTTCGCCGCAGCGAACAAGAGATGTCTCGACTTCACTCGACATGACGTATGGGCGCGCCCGGATCACTCGTAGCGGAGCGCCTCCGCCGGCATCACCTTGGATGCCTGCCGCGCCGGCAGCCAGGCCATCAGCAACGCTGCGATGACCGAAAGCGAGAGGGTCACGATCATCGTCGTCCACGGGATGATGAACGCCACGTCGCCGCCCGCGCCTTCGGTGAAGTCGTCGCTCGTCATCAGGCTGTAGCCGAGGATCAACCCGAAGACCGCGCCAGCCAGCACACCGAGGATGACGACGATGGCAGATTCGATGACGAACGCCTGCTGCACCATCGCCCGCTGGAACCCCAGCGCGCGAAGCATCCCGATCTGCTGCCGCCGTTCGACCACAGCCCGGAACGCGATCACGCCGACCGCCGCGATTCCCACGATGAGGCCGAGGCCCATGAATCCCTGGAGCACGTACATGAACGATTGCTGGGTCGCCTGGTCGTCCTGCATCTGCTGTTCGAGATCGGTGCTGACGGCCCCGAACGGCAGCAGGTTGATTTCGATGTCCTTCGCGACCTGGTCCGGATCGACGCCTTCAGCCGTTTGCAGGAAGTAGGAAACGGCCTGGGGTTCGGTTCCCGTGAACAAGGCCTCCTCGGTCGACGTGCCGATGTAGCCGCCGAACAGCATCGAGAACTCGGAGTCGATGACGCCGATCACCCGCACTTCGTGGAACGCGTCGTCGCCGGTCCTGATCTCCACCGGGGCCGGGTCGAACGCACTGTCAGGCGAGGTCCCGGCGATCTGGCCGACCGGTTCGCCGAAGTCGGCCACCGCGCCATCGGCCAGCGACTGGTTGATCACCATCACGTCGGATTCGGTCTTGAGCGCTTCGATGATCGCCGCGTCGCTCTCGTAGCCGCTGGCCCGGGCCTGGAAGGTCAGGTCGCTCGTGTCGAAGAACGTGCCGTCGCCGGCGGAGACGATCAGGTTGCCCCACTCGCCATCCTTGTTCAGGAACTGGTTGCCGCCGTCGTTGGGATGATCGACGCGGCCGATCGCCTCGATGCCGCTGGTGTCGACGTTGGAACTGGCGATCGCCCCCTCGAAGTCATCGACCGGATTTTCCTTGCTGACCTCGACTTCCACGTCCCACCCGGCGTAGGCCTTGTCGTTCAGGAAGGCGGCGCTGAAGTTGTCGTTGATCGTCGCCACCATCACCAGCGAGAAAACGATCAGGCTGAACATGGCGATCGTCAGGCCGGTTCGGCCCTTGTTGGCGCCGGGGTAGGAAACCGCCAGCCGGGTTGCCGGCAGGACGCCCTTGATCCGGCCGCCGAGACGCTCGACGAGCGAGAGGATGGTGTCGAGGTTCTGCACGATCACCAGCGTGGAGGCTGCGACGATGCAGATCCCGGAGACGAAGAACATGTCGATGTCGCCGGTGTAGTCACCGAAGATGTCCCGGAAGAGCTGGTCCGGCAGGAGCCAGAAGACCAGCGTGAGCAGACCGGCGGTCGTGAGCACGACCCGGGGATTCGCGCCGAAGTAGGTCAGGATGCCGGCGATCCCGAACGGGATCAGCGTGACCCCGATCGTGAACGGCGCCAGGAACCCCGAGCTGTTGCCCAGAGCGATAAGCCCGATCCCGGCGACGATCATCACGATCGACCAGACGAGTTGGCGGCGGTTGCGCTGCGCCGTGTAGGCGTCCGGAATGTCCCGCACCGCGGCCACGATGTTGAGGCGGCTGACGCGCCACGAGGAGATCGCCACGGCGAGGAAGGTGATCACCACGCCGAGGCAGTAGGCGATGACCAGGCTCCGTGCTGACACGTAGGGTGTGATGTCGAAGGCGTCGCCGATGAAGCCCTTGAACGCCTGGGCGATGCCGAAGGCGGCGGCCACGCCGAGCCCGGTCCCGACCAGGCCCGAGATCAGGGTGTACCCGGCCCCCTCGGCAAGGAACTGCTGGATGAGTTGGCGCCGCTGGGCGCCGACGGCCCGTTCCATGCCCATTTCGGCGCGGCGTTCGGCGGCCAGCATCGTGAAGATCAGGACGATGAGGAGAATGCCGACGCCGATCGAGAAGAGGCCGAAGACGATGAAGAAGGTGACGAAGATATTGGCGATGAACTCCGCCGCTTCGACCGACTGCTGCTTGATCGGGACGATGCCCAGGTCGGCCCCGGTCAAGGTTGGTTCGAGCGCGTCGACCACGTCGTCGGTCAGCGCCAGGCCGCCTTCCGCCCCGCCGCGGTTGGAAATCGCGACTGCCGAGATGCGGCCCTCCTGGCCGGTCAGCGCCTGGAGGCGGCCGAGGCCCATCAGCACGCCCGGGTCGCCGGCGGAAACGGCTCCGGTGATCACGCTTTCCGGCAGGATGCCCTGCACCACCCCGGTTTGCGGCTGGTTGCCGACGAAGAAGACGAGGGTGTCGCCAACGGCGGCGTCCAGGTCGTCCGCCGCGTTGACGTTGATGTAGATCCCGGTGTCCCCGAGGTTTTCGACGTTGACGGCGTTGCCGTCGAGATCGTCGACGCCGCCGATGTGGTCGATCGAATCCTGGTCGAGTCCGGCGATGTTGACGCCCGGATCCGTGCCGACCGCGATTTGGGAGAGACTTTCGATGTCGGCCAGCGTCGCTGGGTCAGGGACGCCGTCGCTGCCGACATTCACGAACGGCGCCCGGCTGAACAACACGCCCGCCACGCCATCGACATCGTCGTTGCCGTCGGCTGCGGCCCGCACCGATTGGATCGATTCCTGCGGGATCGAGCGCAGGAACGCCTGCCCAATGTTGGCGTCCTCATCCGGGTTGTTGTCGAAGACAACGAGTTCGTCGAGCGGGCCGAAGCCATCGACGGCCGCCGAGCGGACCGAGTTGTTGAGCGTGTCGCCGGTGCCGAGGGCGGCCGAGATGATCAGGGTCGCCAGCATCAGGCCAACGATGATCAGGATGGTTTGCGGTTTGCGGCGCGGGATGTTGCGCACGCCCAGCTTGAAGATGACCGGCCGTCGCCAGGCGATGAACGCCACCGAGAGCAGGCAGATTGCCAGCATCGCGAGGAGCACCACCATGATCGATTGCATGGGGACGCCGAAGAGCTTTTCCATGGAATTACGCCTTCCGAACGATCAGGGCTCGCGCAATGGCGGCGCGCCGCGTGGCCGTCAGGCCGTTGCGCCAACGGGTTCCGGGCGCGTGCCGAGGGCGGTGTGGGCGATCTCGCTTGGCGTTCCGGTCGGGAAATCTTCGCCGACCACTGAGCCGTCCTGCATCCGCACGATCCGGTGGCACTGTTCGCCCACGCCGGCATCGTGGGTGACCAGGACGATCGTCAGACCGCGTTCCTCGTTGAGCGTGCGCAGGAGGTTCATGATGTCGGTGGCTGATTTGGAATCAAGGGCGCCGGTTGGTTCGTCGGCCCAGACGATCGCCGGGTTGTTGACGAGCGAGCGGGCAATGGTGACGCGTTGGCGCTGTCCGCCCGAAAGTTCGGCGGGCCGGTGGTGGGCCCACTCGTTGAGGCCGACGGTTTCGAGCGCGGCCAGTGCCCGGGTCCGCGCTTCGGACGGTTTGATGTTGGCGACCAGCAACGGGAGTTCGACGTTCTCGACGGCGTTCAGGACGGGAAGCAGGTTGTAGACCTGGAAGATGAAGCCCATCCGGCGGGCGCGGTAGTTGGTCCGCTTCTTGTCGCCCATCGTCGCCAGGTTTTCACCCTCGATCCATATGATGCCTTCATCGATGTCATCCAGGCCCGAAAGGCAGTTCAGGAGCGTGGTCTTGCCGCAGCCCGAGGGGCCCATCACGGCCACCATCTCGCCGCGCCTGACGGCGAAGTCGATGCCCTTGAGCGCGTGGAGCTTGGCGTTGCCGGTGTCGTAGATCTTGACCACGCTCTGCGCCTGGATGATGCCGTCCGCCTCATCGATCGCCGAGATGTCTTCCGTGCGTTTGCGAAATGCCATGAAAGGCTCCCCTGAATGCGCCGCGCGGGCGCCTTTGCCGCCGTTGCCATGCCTGAAGTCGATGGTCGATTGCGCCATCCTGTCGTGAAGAACGCAACGACTCTTGAACGATACCGTTTCCGGCGGCCCGTTTCGCGTCAGAACTGTCACAGAACCGTGAATGCGTTGTTGACGTTCGCCGGGTGGGGATGGCCCGGGAAAGGGGTGATCGCCGTCCCGAACCCTTGCCAAGTGCCATATCATTGTCGGGTGGCCGTCATTTGCCACGCTGGCGCGGAAGGGTTTGGGCGCAGTGGCGTTGATGACGTCGGTCTGGGAATTCATGCGCGACAACCAGGACCGCTTCAACGGCCTCCTGTTCTCGCACATCCGGCTCAGCGCAACGGCGCTGGTGATCGCCGTGCTGATCTACCTGCCGCTTGGCGTGGCGTTCTCGCGTATGGAGCGCATCGGATCGGCCGCGGTTGGCGCCTTGTCGTCGTTGCGGGTTGTCCCGTCGCTGGCCCTGGTGTTCATCTTCGTGCCGTGGCTCGGCTTCGGGTACCGGCCAGCATTGCTGGCGTTGGTGCTACTCGCCGCGCCGCCGATCATCCTGAACACCTTCGCCGGGATGCGCAATGTGGACCCTGCGGTGGTCGAAGCGGCGCAGGGCCTGGGCATGAACCCGGCGCAGGTGTTCACCCGGGTGCAGTTGCCGCTGGCGTTTCCGGTTATGCTGGCCGGGGTCCGGTCGGCGTCGGTGGAAATCGTCGCCAGCGCCACGCTGGCGTCGCTGATTGGAGTCCAGACGCTCGGCCAGTACATATTCACTGGCATATCGTTGCTGGACACCACGTACCTGCTGGCCGGCGGCCTGCCGATCGTCGCGCTCGTGCTCGTTGTCGAAGGGCTCTTCGGCGGCATCGAACGGATCACCGCTCCGGCCACGCGCTGACGCGGATGCGCGCCAACGCTTACCCTGAATATCGTTGGAACGTCGACATTACCGAGAGGAACGTCTGCACATGGTCACACGAAGAACAGTCGTCAAGGGTTCACTCGCAGCGCCGTTCGCGGGCGCCACGATCATGGCCGCTGGCCTGCCTGGTTCGGTCGCCGCCCAGGATCTGACGGTCATCGTCGGGTCGAAGGACTTCACCGAGCAGTTCATCCTCGGCAACATGTACATCCGGGTCCTCGAAGACATGGGGATCACGACGGAGGATAGCACCAACCTCGGCGGTACCCAGATCGCCCAGCAGGCGCTCGAAGCCGGCGAGATCCACCTCTACCCGGAATACACCGGGACGGGACTCACCGAAGTGCTTGGGCTCTCGGTCGACGACGTGCTGGGCGGCGGCGGCGCTACCCCGACAGCCGGCGCCGAAGCCTCCCCGGCTGCTTCAACCGATCCTTCGCAGGCGGTCTACGATGCGGTCAAGGCGGCCTACGCCGAGCAGTTCGGACTCGTCTGGCTGGAGCGCTCGCCGGCGAACAACACCCAGGCCCTGGCGGTCAAGCGCGCCTACTCCGAAGAGAACGGTGTGACCACGATCTCGCAGCTGGCGGAGGTCGCGGGCGACCTGATCATTTCGGCCCCGGCCGATTTCCCGGAGCGCGAGGACGGCCTGCTCGGTCTCCAGCGCGTCTACGCGGCGGGCTTCGCCGATATCGAAGTGCTGCCGGTCGCGCCGGGACTCAAGTACCAGGCGCTCGAAGACGACCAGGCGCAGGTCGTGCTCGCCTTCGGCACCGATGGCCAAATCTCCGGCCTCGACCTCGTCGTCCTCGAAGACGACCTGGCCCTCTGGCCGCCGTACAACATCGCGCCGGTCGTCCGTCAGGAAGTGCTCGACGCCTACCCGGATGTCGAAGCCCGCTTCAACGAAGTCACCGCTTCCCTCACCGATGAGGTGCTTTCCGACCTCAACTGGCGCGTCGACGGCGACGAGAAGGAAGACCCGGCTGATGTCGCCGAGTCGTACCTGACCGACAACGGGTTCATCGGCGGCTAATCAGGACGATCAGCCGGCAGGCTGGGATGGCGATGCGTGTTGAACCGCACATCGCCGCTCAGCCTGGGGAGAACGACCATCCAACGCGCACCTTCCCAAAACCGGGTTGCGGGCAGCGCCATCCGGCTCGACCGTGTCGTCAAGCGCTACGCCAGCGATGGCCCGGCGGCCGTTGACGACGTGACGCTTGATGTCGAGCCGGGTGAGTTGATCGTCCTGCTCGGATCCTCTGGCTGCGGCAAGACCACGTTGATGAAGATGGTCAACCGCCTGATCGAACCGACCTCCGGGACGATCACGATCGACGGCCAGGATGTTCAGTCCCGCTCTGCCCCGGAACTGCGCCGCACAATTGGCTACGTCATCCAGCAAACCGGTCTCTTCCCACATATGCGCGTGCGGGAAAACATCGCAGTCGTGCCCAAACTCCTCAAGTGGGACAAGACCCGCACCACGCGGCGCGTCGACGAGCTCCTGGAGCTGGTCGGATTGCCGGCGGCGACGTATGCCAAACGTTATCCGGCCCAGCTCTCCGGCGGCGAACAGCAACGCGTCGGCCTGGCGCGGGCCCTGGCGGTCGAGCCGACCACGATGCTGATGGACGAGCCGTTTGGCGCGCTGGACGCGATCACCCGGACCCGGCTCCAGAAGGAGCTCAAGCGCATTCACCGCGCGCTGGAGCACACGATCCTGTTCGTCACCCACGATGTCGACGAGGCGGTGCAGCTCGCCGACCGCATCGTGGTGATGAGCGAGGGCCGGATCGTGCAGGTTGGCACGCCGCTCGAACTGGTGACCTCGCCCGCCACGGATTTCGTGGCTCGGCTGATCGGCACGGAGGATGCGGTGCGCCGGATGAGCCTGATCACCGTCGCTGACGCCTACACGCGAACCGTGGTCGAAGCTGATCCGAAGATTGCCGTCAGCATCGAATCGAACCTGCGGGACGCCCTCAACGTGCTGGTGGCGAACGATGTCGACCGGATCGCCGTGCGCACGCCGGACAACGTGGTGGTCGGCGACCTGACGCTGGCGTCCCTGCGG
>JBGTNF010000194.1:0-15428 GCA_041743205.1 Thermomicrobiales bacterium
GGTGGCGATTATCGCCTGCGCCCGACGAATGCTGGGGATCCTCAACGCGATGGTCCGGGACGGCCTGACCTGGAAGGAGACCAAGGTCGGTCAAGGCCAGTTCTTGCCCGATCCGGCTTGCCGTTCAACACGGTTACTACGAAGGAATTCATCCCCGGCGAACAGCGGCCGAGACAAGCTGGCCCCGATGGATACGCAACCCTGCGAGGGGCCCTATGTGGGTTACGCGAAGGAGCCCTCCGCCTTCAGGGCGGTGAAGACGTTCTCAGCGGCCTGGACCGTGTGCTCGACGTCGGCCTCGGTGTGGCGCGTGGAGAACAACCCGCCGGAGTGGAAGACGTGCACGCCCTCCAGCAGCATCCCGATCTCGAACGCCATCCCCAGCCTGTCGCCACCGCTGCCCTTGAGGAATTCCGTGGAGACGCCCTCCGGGGAGAGTAGGTCATCCGGCGCCATGTTGGTGGCCGATTGTCCCAAGGCGACATGGAAGATCGAACTGTCTCCCCACGCGAAACCCGGCACGCCGACCGAGGTGATCGCCTGGTTCAGGCCAATCCGCGTCTTCGTTGCCAGGTCGTCACAATACGCCTGCACCGAAGGATCGGCGCACTTCGCCAAGGCGGCGTACCCGGCGGCGGCGGCCAGCGGGTTCGCGTTGTAGGTGCCGGCCTGAGGCACGCGTCGCTTGCCATTCCAACCCGGTTCGTCCCGGAAGGCGACCATCTCCATCACGTTGGCCCGGCCCGCGACCGCGCCGCCCGGCATCCCGCCGGCGATGATCTTTGCCATCGTGGTCAGGTCCGGGAACACGCCGTACCGCGCCTGGGCGCCGCCGGGCGACCAGCGAAAGCCGGTGATCACTTCGTCGAAGATCAGCAACACCCCGTGCTTGCTGGTCAGCGCGCGGACCTTCTTGAGGAAATCGTCGCGGAACGGGATCGTCGACCATGAGGCGCCGCTCGGCTCCAGGATCACCGCGGCGACGTCACCCTGCACCAGCCGTTCTTCGAGCATCGCGGGATCGTTGGCCGGCAGCACCGCCATCGTGCTCAGGGTTTCCTTCGGAATGCCTGGCACGCTCGTCGCCTCGAAAGGCGCTTTCTCGCCCTTCAGCGCGTAATCCTGCCAACCGTGGAAGTGCCCCTCGAACTTGAGAATGGTCGTTTTCTCGGTGTAGCCGCGGGCGATCCGCATGGCCAGCAACGTCGCTTCGGTGCCCGATGCCGTGAACCGCACTTCCTCGGCCGACGGCACGAGTTCGACGACCTGTTCCGCCCACCGGATTTCGCCCTCGTGGCCCGCCGAAAAGTGGGTGCCCTTCACGATCTGGGCCTGCATCGCCGCGTTGATGTCGGGATCGTTGTGTCCGAGGATCAAGGAGCCGTGGCCGATACAGTAATCGATGAGCTTATGCCCATCGACATCCCACTTGTAGGCGCCGTCGGCCCGCGCCACGTACGGCGGGAACGGCTTGATCTGCCGGCCGTCGTGCGTGATGCCGCCGACGATCGATTGCCGGGAACGCTGGAACATGGCGGCCGAGCCGGCAAATTCCTCACGGTATCGGGAATCGATGGTTTGCGCGGTGGCGGTCGATGCCATGTGGTCCACTCCTGTCTGTTGCGGTTGCGGTCCGTGGTGAAGCGGCCGGTCCGTGAAGATCCTGCCCGTGGGCCGATTGATGCGCTCGGGCGTCATCGCCTGCCTGCACTACCTGCACTATATGGGGAGTCGACCCCGATCGTAAAGGCCGGTCCAACCGGGCCGGACCGGCTGCGTGATTGAGAATTATTCCTGAATTGCTACCGGTTCGGGGGCATTTCCAGCGGTACGGTGCGGTATCCTGTAGGGAGCTTTTTCACGCCCTGCGTGGCCGGGTGGGTTCGTCCGGGGTGCGATTGGATATCACGCGAGAACAGATTGGGGCCGGTCGGGTTGACGACTCCGAAGGTAGTGGTGGTCGGATCGAATCATGAATACGCGCCGGTGGCCATTCGGGAACGGCTCGCTTTTTCAGGCGAGGCGCTGACCGAGGGGTTGGCTGCGTTGCACGCCCACCTTGGCGAGGGGATGATCCTTTCCACGTGCAACCGAACCGAAATCTACGCCGTGGAGAGTGGCGAGCGAGACGCCCGGCGCGAGATCTTCGGTTTTCTCTCTGGCTATCACAGCGTGCCCACGCACTTGTTGGAGCGTTCGTCGTACGCGCATCGCGGCGAAGACGCGGTGGCTCACCTCTTCCGCGTCGCCAGCGGGCTCGACTCATTGGTGCTCGGGGAACCGCAAATCCTCTCCCAGATCCGCGACGCGTTGGCTCACGCCCGGCACGCCGGCGCCGTCGGCCCGGTGCTGCAACGACTCGCGACCGATGCCCTGAAAACGGGCAAGCGGGCTCGCGCGCAAACCGACATCTCCCGGAACCGGATGTCGATCGCCCACGCCGCGGTCGACCTCGCTCGTTACGAACTGGGCGGCTTGCGCGGCCAGCGGGTACTGTTGTTGGGTGCCGGCAAGATGGCGACCCTGACCGGCAAGCTGATCCGCTCCCACAACGTAGCCAACCTGACGGTGGTGAACCGCTCGTTCGAACGAGCGGGGGAGCTGGCCGCCATGGTGGGCGGGCAGGCCGAGCCGATCAATGACCTCGCCCAGGCCATCGCTCGCGCCGATGTGGTCATCGGGGCCGTGATGGTGGACGAGCCGATGGTGTCGTTGCCGGATATCCTGACCCGCACGAGGTCACTCTTGATGATCGACATCAGTGTCCCTCGGTCGATCTCCGCGGATTGCGCGCTGGCCGCCCACGTCCGCGTGCGCGATGTCGATGCGCTCGAACCGTTCGCCGCGGAGACGCGGCGGCAGTACGCGGATGAGGTGTCGAAGGTCGAGCATCTGGTTGGGGCCGCCGTCGACGATTTCGGGATCTGGGCGAAGAGCCGCTCGGGCGCCCAGGCGATCACCGCCCTGCGCGCCTGGGCGGACGACGTGCGGGACACGGAGGTGGAGCGCACACTTCGGAAGCTGGCCCATCTCGACGAACGCGACCAGAATCTGGTGCGGGCGTTGGCGAACGCCGTGTCCAGGAAGCTGACCCACGAACCGATCCTCGCCCTCCGGGACGCGGAAACGGATCAGGACGCGACGAGCATCCTGCGCACGCTTGGCGTCCCGTCCGCCTGACGTCTTTTCCTGACCCTCGCTTCCCGGATACACTCGCCACGCCACCGGTGCGCTGTCGAAGCCAATGAACCTTCACCAAAGCCAGCCCACATTCCACAGAGGAGAATCAACCTTGCCTTCCCCATCCTCCGTAAAGCCGCGAATTCGAACCGCTTCGGAGGCGGCGTTCGCCTCTGCCCGGAACGTGATTCCAGGCGGCGTGAACAGCCCGGTCCGTGCATTCCGGTCGGTCGGCGGTTCGCCGCTCTTCATCGACCACGGGTCCGGAAGCCGGTTCTGGGACGTGGACGGCAACGACTACCTCGATTACGTGCTCTCCTGGGGACCGCTCATCCTGGGGCACGCCCACCCCGAGGTCGTCGAGGCGACGACCGCCGCGCTACGACGGGGAACGAGTTTCGGGGCCCCGACGGAAGCCGAAACCGAGCTTGCCGTACTCATCGTGCAAGCCGTACCCGGCGTCGATATGGTGCGCCTCGTCTCCTCCGGCACCGAGGCCACGATGAGCGCCCTGCGCCTCGCCCGCGCCGCAACGGGCCGCGACAAGATCGTCAAGTTCGCCGGTTGTTATCACGGCCACGCCGATTTTCTGCTGGTGCAGGCGGGCTCCGGCGTGGCGACGTTGGGGTTGCCGGATAGTCCGGGCGTGCCGGCGGGAGCCACGGCGGATACGTTGACGGCGCCCTTCAACGATCTCGCCGCAGTCGAGGAACTGTTCTCCCTGAACTCAGGCCAGGTCGCCGCCATCATCGTCGAGCCGGTGGCCGGCAACATGGGGCTCGTCGCGCCGGAACCGGGCTACCTCGAAGGGTTGCGGGCGATGGCGACCGCCAATGGCGCCATCCTGATCTTCGACGAGGTGATGACCGGGTTCCGGGTTGCGCCGGGCGGGGCGGTCGAACGGTACGGCGTGACGCCGGATCTGGTCACGTTCGGCAAGGTCGTCGGCGGCGGCTTCCCGCTGGCAGCCTACGCCGGTAAGCGCGAGATCATGGAGCACGTTGCGCCATCGGGCACGATGTACCAGGCTGGCACGCTCTCTGGCAACCCGGTGGCGACCGCCGCCGGAATCGCCACGCTGCGCATTCTTGGGCGCCCAGGCGTCTGGGAAACGGCGGCGAATTCAGCTGATCGTCTCGTGGCCGGACTCGTCGAGTCCGCTGCGCGGTCGGAAACGCCGATCCAGGCGACCGTGGTTGGTACGATGGCCGGGTTCTTCTTCAACGATGCGCCCGTGCGCAACTACGAGGACGCGAAACGCAGCGACACCGCTCGCTTCAGCCGGTTCTTCAACGTCCTGCTCGAACGGGGCGTCTACTTCGCGCCGTCGCAATTCGAGTCGCTCTTCCTCTCCGCCGTGCATTCGGCGAAAGATATCGACCTGACCCTGGCGGCGATCGACGAGGCAATGATCGAATCGGCCGGATGATCCCGTGGTCTACCGTTCCCGGACGGCGTTGAGAAAGCCGTCGCGGCTACCGAAGAACACGTACCCGTCGACGACGGTCGGCGGGGATTCGATGACGTCACCGGCCAGGAAATACCACGTCGCTTCCCCGCTTGCGATGTCCAGCGCCAGGATCGAATCTCCGGCGCCGACGATCGCCAGGTTGCCGGCGATACTCGGCGCCGTCATCGTTCGCTTGCCGCTGGGGTAGAGCCAGCGGCGTTCCCCTGTGGCCAGGTCGAACCCGTAGACACCGCCGTCGTTCGCCGCCAGCACCACTACATCGCCGTTGGTGGCCGGTCCGTGCGCGCTGCCCTGATTGACTGACCAAAGCCGCTCGCCTGTTGAGCGATCGAGCGCGAAAAGCTCCCCGGCCTGGGTCGTGGCGAGGATCGTGTCGTCGCTGACAACCGGCACGGCAAAAATCCCGCCCGGCAGGCTGATGCGCCAGTCGAGCGTGCCCGAAACCCGGTCCACGCTGTAGAGGATGCCTTCATCGGTGCCATACACCACGGCATCGCCGGTGATCGACGCCGCGCCGAACACGATGCCCTCGGTCGGCAGCCGCCAGACGTTCTCGCCTGTCTCCGCGTCGAGCGCGAAGATCCAGCCCTGCTGACTGCTGACCACCACCAGTCCGTCCCGGACCGTTGGCGAGGCCTGTCCGCCGTATTGCAGGGGGACGGTCCACAGTTCCGAACCGGTCGCCGCGTCGAGCGCGCTGAAGGTGAATCCCCCGCCGACGTAGACGACCCCGTCAACGATGGCCGGCGTGGCGCGGGTGACGTAGGACGTGACGTCGTGGGTCCACAGTTCCTTCCCCGTCGCCGCCTCGACGGCATGCAACATGCCCGCCTTGCTCGTAACGTAGACGATGCCGTTGGCGATGGTGGGCGCGCTGTAGAGCTCCCCCCCGGTGTCGAACTGCCAGGCCAGCGTGGGGGATGACCCGGGAGCTGGTCCAGGCATTTGCCCGTCGTGCAGCGGGCCGCCGCCAGACATCGGCACATTTCCCGTCAGCGAGCCGGTGGCAAGGGCCGCAAAAGCCGCAAGAGCCGCCGGCGTCGCGTTCGACAGCGCTGGAGTCGCCGGCACCGACGCATTCGCCCCGTCGTCGACTGGTCCCGAGGCCTGGATCGCCCGGAAGCCAACGAATCCAAGGACGAGCGCCGCCGTGGCGCCGAGAAACCCGCCCCACATCCGCATCGCCTTATGATCCCGCCGGATTTGCCAGATGCCGACCAGCGCGATGGACACGGCCGAAATCCATATCAGCAGGCTGATCGAACGATCCGGCCCCACCACCAGCGCGATGGCGACGAGCACCGCGCCGACGGCGATCCAGCCGCCCCCGCCGGCCGTATCTTCGGCCCGCGTGCGCATCCCCTGACGACGTTCGCGCTCCAGCCGTTTCTGCAGCACAGCCACCCCGGAGCGGGTGTCGGAGGACGCCTCGACTGGAGCCGTCTGGATGTCGCCGGCGCAAGAAACGCAGAACGACGCGTGTTCGTCGTTCTCCCAACCGCAGGCCGGGCAGCGCCTGATGTGGGCGACGTACCCCGACCAGGGCCGGCGTGACGGCCCATCTCGCCGGGACGTGTGCACCTTCCCCCCGAGAGGGTTGGTGGGGCTCTCGATGCCGGGTGTTTGTGTCGGTCGGGAAGGCGTCGGGTCCATCTGGCGTCCTTGAGTCAGCCAATTCTACCCTTGCGCGGCAGGCGCGGGTCTCGTGGGAAAAGGTTACTGGCGTGGAACGCCGGCGAGGATCGTCCACGGCGCCGACCCGGTCAGCACCGTCACGTCCAGCTCCATGCCAGCGAACTCCGCGAACTTCTCGCGCGACCAGAAGTTGCGGTGGTCCGGATCCGAGCCGCGGGGCCTGATGTCCAGGTTCTTGCCCCGGGCGGCGTTCGCGAGGCAGAAGAAGGGTTCGTGCGGCACGCTGAGCACAACGTGATTCCTGGCGACCCGGGCCAGTTCGCTGAGCGCGCGATCGGGTTCGTGCAGGTGTTCGAGCACCTCGAAACAGCAAACGATGTCGAAGCTGTCGTCGGCGAAGTCGATATTGTAGATGTCGCCCACGGCGATTTCGGCGCGAGGGTTTCGCTGCTGCGCCGCCTTGACCGAGTTCTCGAGGACATCGAACCCGGCGATCTGGGTTTCCGGCATGGCGGTCTGGAAGATGTCGATCACGAATCCTTCGCCACACCCGGCGTCGAGCATCGTCGCCGGACGAAGCCCGGTGACGATATCCGTCACTTTCACGTGAAACCGATCGATCAACCTGCGTTGCACCGGGTTGTCGCTGGTGTGCTTCCTGTAGTTGCTGGTGTTGACCAGGGTGCCGCCCTCGTACTTGAAGGTTTCACTGATGCTCATCGGGAGCGGGTCCTTTCACGGTTCGACGTTTCAGGCGGGGGATAATCAGGACAGCGAGCGAGATGCGTCGCCAGGAATTGGCGTCGTCTCGCCGCGCCGGGCAAGCCACCAGCGCACCAGACCATACAATATCGGGATGGCCGCAAACAGGGCGATGCGGTAGACCAGCGCCGCGGCAATCACCGGGTCGCCCGGCACGTCGGCGAGCCGGGCGACGGCATACATCAACGCCTCGCGGACGACCGCGCCGCCCGGCGTAGGGCTGAACATTCCGACCAGAATGGGCAACGTGGTCAACCCGAGGACGAACTCGAACGAGGTATCGACGCCAAACGCGGACACCAGCAAGGCCAGGACGATACCCTGGACTACCCAGTAGATGGCCGACGCGCCGATTGCCAGCGCCGCTTCTCTCGGTCGTTCGCGAGGGGCGAGGAAGATTCGCTTGCCCGTCTCGAACAGTCGTGCCCGGCGGTCCGCCGTTCGCATGAACCACCAGCCGCCCACCGTGACGATGACGGCGAACACGACGGCGGCGGCGGCGTAGGCCGGCAACGAGCCGGACAGTTCGCCCCCCACCGCGCCGGCCGAGCCGTTGGCAATGATCAGCCACAGCAGCGACCCGGCGCCCAGGACCAGGAAATCCATCCCGATTTCCCAAACGGCGATGGTTCCGGTGGTCCGCGCATCCAGGCCCAGGGCGCGTTTGGTCAGCGCGGCCCGTGATGGCACCGCGAGGCCAATTGGCGCGGCGTAGTTGATCACGACCGAGGTCAGGAACGCCTCGGAAGCCTTCGCCAGGTCGGACGTGCCCTGTGCCATTTTGACGAGCAGGTGCCAGCGGTAGCAGAGGAGACCGAGGCTGCCGACGTAGATCGGCGCGGCCAGCAGCAGCAGCGGCACGTTGGCGTCGCCGATGACGTCGAACACATCCTGGAGCAAGCCCGCGTTCCAGAGAACGGCGAGCGCTACGACCACGCTTACGCCGAAGATCAGCGGGGTGGGGATTTTCGACAGCGGGCCGAGGATCGAGCGCAGGCGACCGGGACGCGAGGTGCCCGATGGCTCGGCTGACGGTCCGCCGGAGCGCGTCATGGTTGAGTTCCGGGCGATCGATCATCGGTGCCGGGGGAGACGGCCGCGAGAGGCGCCCGAGCGGCCAGGCCGACGGTCGCGCTCAGCGGAAGACGTTGCGCGGTCACGGGCGCGTTCGAGCGGTGCGCCTGGAACTCGCCGAGCAGCCCCAAGCCGAAGAATTGGGCGCCGATCACCACCAGCAGGACAGCCAGTAGTAACGCTGGCCGGGTGCCGATCGAGTGATCCAACACGATCCGCTCGAACGAGAGCCACAGTCCCAGCACGATGCCGAGGGCCATCGATATCAGGCCCGGCAAGCCGAAGAGGTGCATCGGCCGCTGCCGGTATTGGGTCAGGAAGATGACGGTCAGCAGGTCGAGGAAACCCTTGGTCAGCCGCGACCAGCCGTACTTCGACGAGCCCCATTTGCGCGCGTGATGCTTGACCGGCAATTCGCCGATCCTGAAACCCTCGGCGCTGGCGAGGACCGGGGTAAACCGGTGCAACTCGCCGTAGAGGCGGATGGACGAGGTGACTTCACGGCGGTAGGCCTTGAATCCGCAATTGAAATCGTGGAGCTGCACGCCTGTAGTTTTGCGCACCGTCCAGTTGAAGACCCGACTGGGGGCGGTTTTGCCCAACGGATCCTGGCGTCGCTGTTTCCAGCCGGAAACAAGGTCGTAGCCTTGATCCAACATGTCGAGGAAGTTTGCCAGTTCGTCTGGATCGTCCTGCAGGTCGCCGTCCATCGTCACCACGACGTCGCCGATGGCAAGCGAAAACCCGTTGGAGAGCGCCTGGGCCTTGCCGAAGTTGCGCCGGTGTCTCAGGCCAATCACGCGGGGATCGCTGGCGCTGAGCCGGTTGATGAAGTTCCAGGTGCCGTCGCTCGATCCATCGTCGACGAAGATGATCTCGAACGGCAAGGCGATCCGGTCGAGGGACGTGAGCAGGCGACTGTACAGTTCGGGGAGGTTGCCCTCTTCGTTCATCACGGGAACGAGAATCGTCAGCGATCCGATGGGGGCCGGGCCGATATCCTCGATCAGGTCGGAGACGCGGAGGCCAGCTAGTGATCCGGCAGCGGGCTCAAGGCCAATTGGTTTCGCCGGATTCGGGCGGTTGGCGGCGCCTTGCATGTCCGTTGAGGAGATCGCCGCTTCCACGTTCACTTACGCTCCCTGGGAATTCGTTGACCGGGAATGACCGTCGACTGCCGGAGACGATACCTCCGGCGCTCCTCATCGGGATGCCGGTCGACCAACCGCCAGACTATAGCGTTGATGCCCGTGCGCGCGCAAACCGCCCCGTGCGCAAACGCGGGGCGGTTCGATGGCTGGCCTGAATCAACTGACTGGGGAACCGGTTTCCAAATCGTCGGCTGGCGATTCATCCGCCTGGGTCAGGTGCGAAACATACGTCATCGCCCCGTACTCGTCCGTGATGTAGACCTCGGTGAACGACGACTGTGGGCCGGGAAAAGTGAACATCTGCATCACTGCCCCGGTTTGGTCAACCTGAAGCTCGCACACCTTCATTTTGGCGCCATCGCCGCTGATTCCCCAAACATCGTGCCGTTTGTCAGGATCGAAGTTCCAGCCGAGCACCATGCCCATGTCGTTGGATTCGCTCATCCCAAGCTGACCAGCGCCGTGGCAGCCGGGGCAGGAGGATTCCTTCTCGACGGAATAGAGCGCCACCTGTCCGCCGCTGGCGAGCGCCGCGTTCAACTCGGCCTGGCTCTCGCGATCGATGCTCTGTTCGTCGAGATCGGTCCGCATCGAATTGGCCCAAACGCCCATCACAAGCAGGGAGAGCGCCAGGGGAGCGATCAGCGCCGCGGCCACGTGCTGGAGCCAGCCGTTCGCCGGCTGATGTCGATCGGCCTGGAGGGGTGGTGAAGTGTCGGCACGACGGACCGCCGGCGCCGGATCTCCGGCATCATTGGCGGCGATCCGCGCGAAGAGCTGTGTCTTGATGGCGAGATCGGGAGGGGCGTCGAGCGGCACGGCGAACGGGAGCAGTTTGACCACGCGCTCGTAGCCGGCGGCCAGCGTCTGGCACGACGGGCACCACCGCAGGTGATGCTCGACCACGCCGCGCTCGAAGCGGTCGAGCGCATCGAGCACGTAGCCCTCGATATTCTCGAGCACGAACGCACATTCCGCCGTGTGCGGCGTGGAAAGTTGATTTGTTCGTTCGTCTGGTCGGCTATTCACGCCAACTCCACCTCGTACGTTTCCAGGTAGTCCTTGAGCTTTCGCATGCCGAGCCGCATCCGGGTCTTGATCGTGCCGAGTGGTTCGTCAAGCTCTTCCGCGATTTCCCGCTGCGTCAATCCCCGGAAATACGCGAGTTCAATCGCCCGGCGCTGGGGCTCCGGCAACGTGCCGATCGCCCTGGCCATCGTTTCCCGCAGGTCACCGAGCTCAGCCGATTCCTCGACCGATGGCGACCGATCCTTCACATTGGTAAGCATCAACACAGGATCCGCGGATTCGGCCCGTTGCGGTCGCCGGCGGCGCTTGCGAATTTCGTCGATCGACATGTTGTGCGTGATGCTGAGCAGCCACGTCGCGAACGATCCTCGCCCCGCCGAGTAATTGTGCGCCTGCTGCCACGCCCGGAGGAAGACTTCTTGCAGCAACTCTTCGGCCGACTGCCGATCCCCCAGCATCCGGGTCGCGAACGACAGGACGATTCGGGAATACCGGTCGTACAACACTTCCAGCGCCGCCGCCGATCCTTCCGCCACCTGGGACGCCAGCGTTGCGTCGTCCAGCTCCAGCAGCTTGTCGCCGGTCGGGGGACCCGTCAACGTCATCGTCCCCATCTCGACCCGCGCATCGTTCGTCGCGAATCGAAACCGGTCATGGTCTGTTTACGTGGTGGAAACGGCTGTGGATGCATATATCCGGACATGGGCGGTCATTGCTTTCAGGCGTACGAATCGGCAACCGGTCCGTCGTCTTCCGGCCGCCGCCAGGGGTGGGGCCGCGCGGGCTTGCGTTGGGAAAGGATACTTCACAGTGGCTGCCGCCAAGGACCCAAGTCAGGCAAGCCCGATCGCAACCCGTGCCTCCGCGACGGTTGTCAGCGAACCGGTGACCACGATCACCCTGGCCTGCTGGTCGTTGGCCAAGTTCGACCGGGCGATCCGGACCGCCTCGGCGACACTGTCTGCCACCTCGGCTCGAACGCCCCTCGCCTGGAGCGATGCGCTCACGATATCGGCGGGCAGCCCCCGCGGTGATTGCGGCGTAGTCACCAGCCAGCGATTGGCAATCGCCAGCAACGGCTCTGCCAGTTGCTCGGGTCCCTTGTCGGCGAGCATCGCCAGCACCATGGTGACATCGCGGTCCGGGAATCGCTCGCTCACTGCCAAGGCCAAGGCCTGGGTCGACGCCGGCGAATGCGCGCCGTCGAGAACGAACGTGACATCTTTGGCAACTCGAACCACTTCGAATCGCCCCGGAATGAACGTTGTACCCAGGCCCTTCCGGATCGCGTCGTCGAGGATGATCGATTGCGGCAGCAGGTCGAGCTGATCGAGTTCGTGAACCGCGGCAATCGCCAGGGCGGCGTTATCGACCTGATGCTGGCCGATCAGTGCCGACCGTAGGTCGTCGTGCCGCCAGGTCGGACCCAGAACGGAGAACGATCGGTCCGTTCCGGTGACGGTCCAGTCGCGACCCGCCACCCTGAGCGGCGCGCGCACCGCCTGGGCGCGCGCTTCGATCACGGCCAGGGCCTCCGCCGGTTGGCTGGCGGATACCACCGGGCGGCCGGGCTTGATGATGCCGGCCTTGTTGCCCGCGATCTCCGCCATCGTCGAGCCGAGGATTGCGGTGTGCTCGTAGTCGAGCATGGTGATCACGCTGACCGCTGGATCGATCACGTTCGTGGCGTCGAGCGTGCCGCCCATCCCGACTTCGATCACCGCGATCTCGCACCCGGAGAGCGAGAAATGGCGCAGCGCCATCGCTGTCGAGAGCTCCCAGGCCGTGAGCTGCCCGATCGATTTGTCGGCTCGCTCGGCGTCAATCGCCGCCGCCAGGACATCGTCGACGAGCTGGACGAAGTCGTCCGCGCCAATCTGGCGGTCGTCGACCACGAATCGCTCCGTGAACGCGTGCAAATGCGGCGAGAGGAAGCGTCCGCTGCGCACGCCAGCTGCCCGCAGGATGCTGTCGATGACGCTGGCGGTCGAGCCTTTGCCCTTGCTGCCGGCGATGTGGACGATCGGGTAGTCCCGCTCCGGATGGCCTAGCCGCTCGAGCACCCGGGCGGTGCGAACCAGGCCGAGGCGCGCGGCGTCATCGCCCGCGAACGGGTTGCTGATGAAGCCACGATCGTACCCGGAGCGCTGCCAGATCGCCGCCATGGCCTCCTCGGTCGTGGTGATCCGGGTCATGGGACGGGGACCGGCTGGAGCGGACCGAAGCGTCGTTCGACGTGCCCATGTCGAAGCGTCGTCATCTGGTGATGGCCTTCGAGGGTGGCATCGCGATCCGGAAAGTCGTCCCGGAAATGCGCGCCCCGGCTCTCGTGGCGGGCAAGCGCCGAGCCCGTGACTTCGCGGGCGAGCAGCAGCAGGTTGCGGATTTCGATTGCCGAAACGGCGTCGATTCCACTCACCCGCTCGGCAAGCGTTTCCAGCGTGTCGAGCGTGGTTCGCAAGCCGCGTTCGTTTCGGACGACGGCGACGTGGGCGCTCATCACCCGCTGGATCTGGCTTCGGGCGGCGCGCATCGCTTGCAGCGAGGCCGGTTCCGCCATGCCAGGCAAATCTGGCGATGCCGCGACGGGCGGTTTTCCGGCCGTCCCGTCGGAAATCGCTGCCGCTGCCCGCAGTCCGAAGACCAGGCCTTCGAGCAGCGAATTGCTGGCCAGCCGGTTGGCGCCGTGGACCCCGGTGCACGAAACCTCACCAATCGCCAGCAAGCCGTCCATCGACGTCTTGCCAGCCGTATCGGCGACGACGCCTCCCATGAAATAGTGGGCTGCCGGGGCCACCGGGATCAGGTCCGACGTCAGTGACAGCCCTTCGCCTTCCAGCCGGGCCGCAATCGTCGGGAAACGCCGCAGCACCATCTCGGGATCGAGGTTGCGCAGGTCCAGCGAGACCGGTCGGCCGCCGTCCCGCGTCACCTGGCGCTGGATCGCCCGGGCGACCACGTCTCGCGGCGCCAGTTCCGCCAGGTCGTGGATGTCGATCATGAACCGCTCGCCGTCGGCCGAGAGCAGATGGGCGCCTTCACCCCGGATCGCTTCCGTGATCAGGAATGGGTCGAGCCCGGCTCCGGTCAGCACGGTCGGGTGGAACTGCGTGAATTCGAGGTCGGCCACCGCCACGCCCGCCCGCAGCGCCATCGCGATCCCGTCGCCGGTCGCGCCCGGCGGGTTCGAGGTGACGGCCCACAATTGACCCGCGCCACCGTTCGCGAGTACCGTCGTCGTCGCCGCGAGGAAGACCGGCTCCGAGGACTCGTTGCCGACCACGATCGCGCCCGCGCAAGAGCCATCGCCGTGGGTCACGAGGTCGTGCGCGGTCGTGTGGTCGAGTATCGTGACGGTGGGCCGGGCCCGGAGCTGGGCCACCAGCGAACGCTCGATTTCGGCGCCGGTGGCGTCACCGCCGGCGTGCAGTACCCGGTTCCGGCTGTGCGCCGCTTCCTTGCCGAGAGCGAGCTCATCACGCTCGATGTCGAACCGGGTTCCGTGTTCGATCAGCCAGCGCACGGCCTCCGGCCCGCCATCGACCAGAACCCGGACCGCCGCTTCGTCGCAGAGTCCGGCCCCGGCGGCAAACGTGTCCGCGAAATGCAGGTCAGGGTCGTCATCGGCGCCAACGGCCGCGGCCAGGCCGCCCTGGGCGTACCGGGTATTGCTCTCGCCGAGGGAGCCCTTGGTCACCACGGTGACCGCCAGCCGCTCCGGCAACGAGAGCGCGAACGACAGCCCGGCGATCCCGGCCCCGATAACCAGGATGTCCGCCGATTGCACCCGGCGCCAGGTCCGGACCGGCTCGATCAACAACTCGAAGTAGGGGGACAAGGGATATGCGCACCTTGCGACTTGGGCTCGTTGGCCTGAAGAGCAGCGTTCGTCCAAATAGCGAGGAGCGTCACATGCGGAGATCGATCAGGCCCCGGTCGGTGACCCGCGCTTCGGGAATTACCGACAGGGCGAGGAACGCCAGTTGACCGAACGGGCTGGGCAGCGGACTGCCCAGGTTCCGGGCGGCCGCTTCGATAGCCGCGTACCCCTCCGCCACCTCGGCCAGCGGCGCGTCGGACACCAGCCCGGCGATCGGCAGCGCCAGGTGACCCACCACCTCGAGATCGGCGACCACCGCCAGGCCACCCTGCGATTCGGCCACCGTGGCGATTGCCGCCAGGATGTCCGCGTCGTTCGTGCCGACCGCGAGGATGTTGTGTGCGTCGTGGGCGATCGTGCTTGCGATGGCTCCGCGTAAGAGTCCGAATCCACGCACCAGGCCAACACCGACGCGGCCTGTCGCGTGGTGACGCTCGACGCAGACCAGCTTCAAGAGGTCTGTTTCCACCGAACCGACCGCCTCCTGTTTCTGGATTTGTGGATCGACCTCGATCAACCGGGTCACGATCTGGCCCGGGATGACCTCCACGGCCTGACGGCCCGATTCTGGCGCCAGTCGCAGGTCTGACAAGCGTATCGGGGCCAGGTTGACCGAGAGGCCAAGAAAATCCGGAACGATCGTGCCTGGCGGAAGCGGCGCCGTGAGCTGACCCCCGCTGGCGACCAGCCGCCCGTTGTGCAGCGTATGCTCCACGGCTACGGAGTCGAGGTCGGCGAGCACGGCCAGATTGGCGCGGTAGCCTGGCGCCACGGCCCCGAGTCCGTCGAGTCTCCAGTGGAGGGCCGGGTTCCACGTTGCCATCCGGATCGCCCGGATGGGGTCGAGCCCGGCCCCGATCGCCGTGCGCAGGATCGCATCAATGTGGCCGTGCTCCAGCAAATCGTGGCAATCACGGTCGTCAGAGCAGAACGTGATGCGATGCCACGTTTCGTCGTTGACGAGCGGCAGCAGGTCGAGCAGGTTCTTTTCCGATGAACCCTGGCGCATCATCACGAACAGGCCGGCCCGCAGCTTGTCGCGCGCCTCCTTCATGTCCATCGATTCGTGATCGGAGCTCAACCCGGCCCCGGCGTAGGCTTGGAGCGCCGGACCCCGAAGACCGGGCGCGTGGCCGTCGCGAGGCACGCCGTTGGCCGCCCAGAGCCGGGCGGCGATGGCGGGATCGGAGTCGAGCACGCCGGGGTAGTTCATCATTTCCCCGAGCGCGGCCGTTTCCGGCCAGGC
>JBGTNF010000195.1:0-6784 GCA_041743205.1 Thermomicrobiales bacterium
GCCAATGGCTGGCAGAAGCCAAACGTCGTCCGCTACCAGAGCGCGGAGTACGACGAACTCTACGAGCGCCTGCTCGCCACCACCTCCCGTGAAGAAGCGGCCGAGTTGCTGATCGGCCTCAACGACACGCTGATCAACGACGTCGCCACCCTGCCGATCGCGATCCGCAGCTTCTATACGGCGATCAACAACCGCCTGCGGCTGGAGAACATCGCGTTCGAGGACACCTTCGTCGAGTACTTCTGGAACATCTGGAACTGGAACCTCGCCGAATCGTAGGGCTGCCGAGCTTGTCTCGGCCCCCTGTGCTGGCGAACGGGCGGCCTTTTTGGCCACCCGCGATCGTACTGGCCGATTTTGTGACGGCCATTGTTTGCCGTTATCGACTGTGTACTCCCGGCCCGTATCGGCCAGCCAGTTGTCATTCCGACGTAGGCAGAGTAGCGAGGGAATCTTCGGACTCGCCTGCTGCCTGGTCGAAGATTCCTCGCAAGCTGCGGTGAAAAACTCGTGACGCCCGGTCGCCAAGACGGGCGGAGACAAGCTCCGCAGCCCTACGAAGACGCCGTTTTTCATGCCCCGGTAGTGCCCCGCAGGGGAATGAAGACTCGGAATGACAAAGTGGCTTGCCGCGATCCTCAACATCGAATCGATCGAAACGGCCGTCTGACCGGTTACCCGGTAACGATCTCCGACGACGTGATCGCCTCGATCACGACATCGAGCGAATCGGAGATGCCGCGGTAGCTCAGGGTCTTGTCCTGGTTCCATTCGAAGACCTGGCCGGCGACGACGGCAGGCAGGGAGGCGACGGTGGGAATGGCGATGAACTCTTCGACCGGCAGGCTGCCGCGGTAAGAACTGAAGAGCATATCGGTCTGGTACTTGCCGATTTCTTCGAGGCTCGCGTACTCCCAGAAGTTGCCGTCATCGGGGTTGATCTCGACATCGGGCAGGGTCAGGCCGAGTTCCCGATAATAGACGAGCTCGCCGGCAACCTGCGGGTTGGCGATGTAGATAATGTCGGCGCTGGGGGCGGCGAAGACGGCGCTGATGCCTGGCTTCTCGGCCAGCGCGGCCTGTAGCCCCGTCTCCGAGGCCAGCCAGCGCTCTTTGTCGGCCACGATTTCCGGGGCTTCGAGATCCATCCCGAGGGCGGCGGCCAGCTCGGCGAAGCGCACGACTCCGGCGTTCGCGCTCTGGACCCCGGAAATCGCGACGATCGGGGCGACCTGCTGCACCTGTTCCAGCGGACCGTCGGCGGCGAGGCTCCAGTATTCGGTCGGGTCATCCGGCGTGAAGGTGAGGGTGATGATGAGGTCCGGTTGCAGGCCGACGAGGGCTTCGACGTCGATCGTGGCCTCGCCCTCGCCGATGATCTCGACCTGGGTTGGATCGATTCGGCCGCCGGCGGGGCCGAAATCGCCGCTGGCGGTCGCCAGCCAGCCGAAGACGGCGACCGGCCGGACCCCGAAATCCCACAGCGGGGCCGCGGCGTTGACGTCGATCACGAGGCGTTCGGGCCGCGACGGCAACGTAACCGTGACACCCTTGTCATCGGTGAACGACCATTCGCCGCTCGCTGCCGCTGGAGACGCGCCAGGCGAGGCGTCCTGCGCGCTCACCAGGCGGGTGGCGACAGCCGCCGCGCCAATCCCGAGCGCTCCGCCGACCATCGAACGCCGCGTGTGTGTTGCCCTGGTCATGGTCGTTTCCCCTTGTCGATGGACACGGATAAAGCCGACTTATTCAGTCGGCTTTATCGTAGGGGGTCGGCGCTGTTGGCGTCAATGACACTGGCGCCGGATGGGGCAAGGAGACGCTTCGCGTCTGGTTCGAGCGCTTTGCACTGTGTGGTGGCTGGCGACTCGGAGACGTCGCATTTTTGGACAAGTCAAGAGGTGTGTGCGCCGCCTGAGCCGCGAACCGCCTCCGCCCGTACGAGGCGATGACCGGCCATCACCATCAGTGATATCGGCGAGAGGCGGCGCATCGTCAATGTGGCCCGGCCGCATCTGCCTCGGTCCCGCGCGGTCCGCCGCCGGTGTTGGCCTGGATCACCACGTCATCGCCTGCGAACCTGAGGATCGGCCGATGTAGTGGCAGACGAACGAGCGCCGGTGGACACCGATTGATGCATGGTTGGACCATGCATATCGTGCGTATCCCTTTACTCCCAGATCCTTGTCCTAGCTTTCCGAAGTCATATGGGGATATCGCCGTACATGGTAGAGTGCTGTTCACTTCTACGTATTCGACCGAGGGGGCTTTGGGAGCCGTACATGCACCGTTGGCCCGTGTGAAAAGGATCTTCAGTGGCTGATGCAAACGAGCGCGAAACAATCATGGCTGGCATGGATGTGGTCGGGGCCGACGGGGCAAAGATCGGCCAGGTGAACGATATCCAGGGTGACTACATCGTGGTCTCGAAGGGCCTCTTCTTTCCTACCAATTTCCACGTGCCCCGCACCGCGATAGCCACTGTATCGGACCAGGTGCATCTCAATGTGACCCGGCACGATGCCCTCAATCAGGGTTGGGATGCCCGGCCGGCCGATCTCCTGGCGGCGGATGCCGGGGATGACGACGAACCACGCCCAAGTGATGTGACGACTCCCCTGAACGTGCCACTTCATGAGGAAGAGCTCCACGCCAGCACGCGCGAGGTTGAACGCGGCCGGGCGCAGGTCAAAACGGTAGTCACCGAGCACGAGGAGGAGTTTGACCTGCCTGTAAATGAAGAGCATGTGCTGGTGCAACGCGAAACGGTGAGCCGCGACGTGGAGCCAGGGGAGACGGTGTTCACCGAGCGCACCATCGAAGTGCCGTTGCGGGGGGAAGAAGTGGTCATCGACAAGAGCGTCCAGGTGGTCGAGGAGCTCGAGATCGACACGGAGGTCGTGGAACGCACCGAGCACGTGACCGCCACCGCCCGCCGCGAAGACGTGCAGGTGTATGACGAAGACGGCAACCTGGTGGCCGGAAGCGATGTGCAGTCGGGCAATCCTGCCCAGTAACCGTGAGCGCTGGGGACGGCGTGGACGCCGTCCCCAGGAACCGGTGGGTCAGGGTTCGCGGGTGACGTCGTCCGGCAGGGGAGTTGGAGGATCGACGGCGCTGAACTCCTCGATCTCTACGACCTCGCGGCGGACGGTGCTGCTGAGGTTGACCTGCTCCTTGGCGCGCCGGTTGTGAATGCGGATGACTTTCTTGAGCACGAGTTGAGTATAGGACACCAGCACTTCCTCGTACACCGGCACCAGGTAAGAGTCGCCTTCATACCAGGGCTCGCGCTGCTCGGCGACCTGTTCGTCCATGGCAATCTCGTCGATCACCATATCGTCGTGATTCAATTCGACTTGCGCGGTCACCGGAGCGGTTTCGATAACCTTGTGGACGACGATCTTGCCTTGGTCGCGTTCCACCACGCGGGCTTCGACGTGCTCCTCGGCGATGCCCAGGCGCAGGGGATCCGTCCCGGTCGTGGCAGGAGCGCGGTCATCGAGGGAGTCCGGCGCTCGCTGGGCGCCCGTGTCCTGATCAGTCATGGTCGTTCCTCGGGGCCGGGCCATCGTAGGCCACCGGCCCGGCAATGCCGCCCTGCCGGGTGGCCGCGATTGGTGGGGACCCCGCCCCGTGTGAAAGATCAGCGATGCTACTGGGCATCTTTGCGATTGACAATGCGTACGCGCGAGGGTGTCGCAGCTTCTTGGCGCTGCGGAAGCAGGCGGCCCGTGGCCAGTCCCAGCACGTACAGGAGCAGCAAAATGAGCGCAAGGGGCACATCCACCCCCCAGGCAAGGATGTTGAGGCTCACCTCATTCCAGTTGAAGAGGATCAGGAGGAGGGCCAGCACGGCAAGGACGATCGCGCCGATGGGCAGAAGGGTGCGGGTGTTCGGCGGATCCTGAAATGGAACAGTCCGACTGCCGGGTTGCGTCATCTCGATTCCTCTCTGTCAGGCATCAACCGTGTGCAAGGCTAATCATGCCACCGAACCGGCACGCCATGCATTGCGTTTCGAGCCCGGATAGCCTTTGGGAGTGACTTTGGGAGGTATTCACCTGCTTCCGGCCAGGGGCGTAGGCTGCCGCGCCGGCATCTGTCTCCTTCCTATGAACGTCGACCAGCACAGGAACGCCGACTCCCTCGCCGGAGTCCGTATCAGACCAGGTTGAATGGCGCTGTTGCCGCCACAGGCCTCCCGAAGCATCAGGCGCCTCGACGGCGGGGCCCATGAGCCTTCCGCAGCGTGCCCGAAAGCGTCGAAAACGCTGCCTCGCGGCTCAATCCAGGCAGGAGGATGGGTTTCCGTGAAAACCTCAGTGCGGGCCGGCCGTATCCACGTCGGTTCCGCAGGGGCCGCCGCCGGTGTTGGCGTCGATCACCACGTCCTCGCCGGCGAACGTGAGGATCGGGCGATACCACTCGGACATCCGCTCGGCGGAGCGGCCGATGTAGTGGCAAATGTAGGAGCGGCGGAAGCGGTCGGCGCTCGTGTTCGGGCCGGATCCATGAACCAGCGTGCCGTTGAAGAAGAGCATGTCGTCGGGCTCCATGATCACCGGGACCTTCGCCAGGCCCGGTGGCGGAGGCACGTACTCCCGCGTGAACGACTGGCTGGCATCGGCTTCCTCCGGGCAGAAGAGGTCCATCTTGTGGGTGCCGGGCACGACTTCCAGGCAGCCATTTTCGAGATCGACGTGATCCAGCGCCAGCCAGGCGGCGATGCACGTGCCGGGATCGACGTTGAGGTAGAAGTTGTCCTGGTGCAGCGCCTGGCCGCGTCCGCCGGCGGGCTTGAAGTAGAGCATGCTCTGGGCGGCCAGCGGTTCCTCGCCGAAGAGGTCAGTGAGCACGGGTTCGAGCCGGCGGTCGAGCAGGTAGGCACGGGCGGTGTCGTTGAAGCGGTGCGGGTGCATGATCCGGGGGTACATCTTGAGTGGGTCGCCGTTGGCCTCCTCCGCCGTTTTCGGGGAGAAGAACCCCTTGACCGGCCCCTGCCGGTGCATCTCCATGAAGGTTTCGTTCAGGAGCGCCACCTCGTCCGGCCGGTAGAAGCCCTTGATGATGATGTGGCCGTCGGTGTCGAACCGGTCGAGCTGGTCGGCGGTTAACGTGGTCGGTTTCCGGGTTGCGGTGACCATGGGCTTGTCTCCGTCGTTTCCAAGGCGCATTCGAAGTCGATCGTTGCGGCCCATGATACGGCGAGAGGGTCAGCGCGCAAAGGGGGTTGGAGTACACGACGCGTTTGGCGCGGCTTTCCCTTTACTGTCATTCCTCGCACGCTCGAAATGACAAAGCGGGTTAGCGTGGCGTGAGCTTGAAGACCGGGATTTCGCGGCTCACCTGCTCCTGGTATTTCCCGAAGAAGGGCAGCGCGGCGACGAGGTCGCGCCAGACCGCGGGCCGCTCGTCGCCTTGGACCAGGCTGGCGCGGGCCGGGACCGGGGCTCCGCTGAGTTCGTACGTGATATCCGGGTTGGCGACCAGGTTGTGATACCAGTCCGGATGCTTTTCGCTGCCCGCCGCCGAGCCGACGATGTAGATCCGGTCCGCCTGCTGGAGGTAGGCCAGCGGGATCGTGCGCACCTGCCCGCTCTTCGCGCCGATCGTGTTGACCAGCACCAGCTTCGAGCCTTCCCAGCGGCCGCCAAGCTTGCCGTGGTTGGCGCGGAACTCGTCGATGATCGCCTGGTTGTAATCACTGGCCAAGGGAGAGCCTTTCCGTGGGTTCGGTCGCGGAGGGAGGTGGAGGAGGCGCTTGCCTCACCTGGCGCCGTTATACCAACTGCCGGCGCCGCCGTCCGGAAGGCCGCTGGTCCAATGGGCAGGGGATTAGGCAAATGGCGACGTTCCGCAACGAGCCGGGTCCGCGGCGAGGCAGATCGCTGGGTTGGAGGATTCCCGTAACCGGATGGTTGCGGGACGCCGGGAACGGATTGTGTCCCTCCGGCGTTCTGGAAGGCAATGGGATTCAAGCTTCCTTTTGGCGAACCGATCGCCTACCCTGGGCCAGCCTTCACTATGCCACGCCTCTCCAAAGCGCACGAACACGCGAGACGGCGGATCAACGACCTGGCCGCCGCCGGTCTGCCGCCGAAACGCCTCTCGATCCAGGTCGCCGATACCCTGCGCGAAGCGATCGGCTGGGACGGCCACCGGCTGTTCGGGCTCGACGGGCGGACCATGCTCATCAACGGCCTGCTCGGCGCCAGCGACAACGATCGCGAGGCCCGGCTGGAGTGGTTGCGCGAGGTGTATCTGGCAATGCCGACGCCCTACGCCGAGCTTCCCGAACTGGCGCGTTCGGGCCTGCGCGGGGGGGCCTTCCAGGAGCGTCAGCACGAATGCTGGGGCTACGCGCCGGCGCAGAGGGCGAGTGTGGCTCCCGAGGATCATTATCGCCATTACCATGAAGGGCAAAGCCCGGTCGGCGGCACGATCCTCGCCATCTTCCGGGACGGCGATCGGCCCGTGGCGGCGATGCAGGCCTACCGGCGCGACCCGGGCCGCCAGTTTCGCGCCACCGACGTGGCGTTCGTGCAGCAGATGAGCCCGGTGATCGGCGCGGCGCTGGCCGTGGCCGCCGCAAAGGAGCAGGCTCTGATGGTGGATTCTGCTGAAGACGTCGCGGCGTCCGGCATTCTGCTGGTTGGCGAGGGCGGCAACGTGCAGTTCGCGACGCCGGCCGGGGAACGCTTGCTGGACATCCTCGGTGATCCCGGCAACGGGGGCGACGGGTTGCCGATGTCGGTCTGGGCCACGATGGCGGCGCTCTGGC
>JBGTNF010000196.1:0-2061 GCA_041743205.1 Thermomicrobiales bacterium
CGTAAGGATACGAGTGGGTGAGCGCGGCACAATCCATATACCCGGCGAGGTAGGGAGCCCCGGCCGCGCCGCAGGTGATCACGTCGCGGCGAAGCGCGGCCGTGGTCAGGGTCAGGGCGCCGCCCTGGCTGGAGCCGTGGACGCCGATCCGGCTGCCGTCGACCTCGGGCCGTGTGAGCAGGAAGTCGATGGCGCGGGCGGCGTCGGCGTAGAAGCCGCGGTAGCCGTAGGTGTTGCGGTCGACGATGTTGTGGACCAGCAGACCGGGGTAGCCGGGGTTGAACTGGCCGTGGGAGCGAAGCTTGCCGCGCGGCGCGACCCCGATCGCGGCGTAGCCGAGCTTCGCCCACGACTTGGGGAGGGTCGGCTCGGAGACGTAGCCGGGCACGATGCTGAGGCCGGGGTACGGCCCGGTCGCCCACGATTCGCGGGGCCGGCAGTACCAGCCGGCAATCCGGACCCCGTCGAGGCTGGTGTAGCCGATCTCGTAGACCTCGACCGTGTCGGTCGAGCGGCGCCGAACCAGTTCCATCGTCGGGTCGAGCGGCGCGGCGGCCAGCTCGTCGTCGATCGCTTCCCAGAAGGCGTCGAAATCGTCCGGGCGCGTCACCGATGTCTGGTGATCCTTCGCCAGACCACGAATACTCACGAGTTCCTCCCCTACCGAATCCTGCAAAGTGCCGATGGGCCGCATTGTCACCGCGATCGGCCGGTTGCGAAAGGGTGCGGCACGAGACGAACGAGGCGGATCGCCCAGGTCGTCGAGCCTGGAAGGCACGTAAGGGTGTTGACGATGCGTTGACGCCGGTTACCTACCATCACGCGGAAGAGGTGCGACACCAGCTCACGCCCGTCGCCTGCCCATCGTCCACTTCGGCTACGGGCTGACGAAGATCCTCCTCAAATTTACGGCTGAAGGTCGGTCGCCACCAGGACGTTTCCTGCACCTGAACGGAGCACGCCATGCCACTTTTGAATGGACTTCACCACGTAACGTTCGTGACGAGCGACCTCGACCGGTTGATCCGTTTCTACCAGCGCATCTTCGACGCTCCGGTGGTCCTCGATCTGGCGGAAGAGGGCCTTCGCCACGCGTTTATCCAGGTTGGCCCGCGCACGGTCCTGCATCCCTTCCAGGTGCCCGGCGTCGAGGTGCCGCCGGGCGACATCCCGATGTTCGCACGCGGCCGCCTCGACCATGTGGCGCTGTCCGCTGCCTCTGAAGACGCCTTTCGCGAACTGCATCGCCGACTGGTGGACGAGGATGCGACGGACGGTATCGTGACCGACATGGGATCCCTGCTGCTGCTTACGTTCGCGGACCCGGACGGGGCAGAGGTTGAGGTAGCCTGGCCGAAACCCGATGTGCCGGCGAACCAGACCCTTCGACGAGCTGCCTGGACGAGCGTGGCCATGACGTAGACACCGTCGATCGATCCGAGCACACGGCGGCCCACGGGAGGGCGGTGTACCGTTGGGGCGCAATGTCCCCCGATCGCCCGGTTGGGAAAGCGCGCGGCACGAGATGAACAAGGGGAATGGATGGAAGAGGACCAGTACGTCGAGCGTGGTCCGGCGGGGCGCCCCCAGCCGTCGGGTGACCTGTTCCGCGTTCTGGAGGACCGCTATGGGATCCGGTCCAGCGGTGAGACACCGGACCTCGGCGGCTCGTCGAGCCTCAACTTGCTGGTTTGGGACAACGAGCGCAGGTACGTGATGCGGGTCTACCGGCCCTGGATGACGGTGGATCGGCTGGCGGCCATGCAGGCGGCCCGCCGGCTCCTGGCCGATGCGGGCATTCCCTGCGCGTTGCCGATTTCGACAGGTGACGGCGCGTCGTGGACGACGGCGGGCGATCACCTGGTCGAAGTGGAGCCGCACGTCGAGGCCGACGGGAAGATGGACACCTGGGCGCGGCTCGAAGCCGGGTTGCCGCTGCTGGGCCGCATCCATTCGGAATTGCGCTCGTACGGGACGACAGCGGCGGGCCGTCGCGCCCCGGCGGCCAACTCGATCGCCCCGGCAAACCTCGTCCCTGGCGTCCTCCGCGGCACGCAACGC
>JBGTNF010000197.1:0-13469 GCA_041743205.1 Thermomicrobiales bacterium
CGCGCCGAGCCGTCAAGGAGAATCACCAGACGTCCGATCGGTGGGGGAAACGCCGTGACGCCGTCACCTTCGACGTGGACAACCATCACCGGAGCCGGAGAGTCGAGCGCGAGCTGGCCAGCCAGGCATGAGGAGTCGATCGCTCCGTCCGGATGACAGGCGGTCGCCATGACGATGAGATCGGCATTCCGGCGAGCGGCGGTGGCAACAATCTCCATGGCCGTATTCGCCGAGTCCGAGCGCTCAAGCCACTCAAGCCGGGGCCAGGCGGTGGCCAGCGCGACCTGATCGGATGACGATGCGTGATCCGTGCCGCCGTCTTCGACAGGGCCCGCCGTGACCGGCATGAGGAGCAGGTTGGCATCCAGTCCGCCAATGGAGCTGGCCAGCGTGAGCAACGGTTCGATCGGGATATTGCCATCCCACGGGATGAGGATGGTCGACGCCGCGTTGTGTGAAGGCACATTGTGCATGGCATTTCCCTTTGATTTCGGTAAGGCGTTGTTGAGATAGACGTTCACCCATCATGGCCCAATAGGTCACGATCAGGCTGTTGCAATTCGCCCCTGGTGACGATGGTCAGCGGTGAGCAGTGGGCGCTCGATCGTGTCCGGCGCGTACGACCGCACCAGACGCTTCGTAACCACGGCCAGGCCGATCGTGGCAGACGCCATGACGGCCAACATCGTGGGCTCGGCCGACGGGTCGCCCTTGACCTGCATCACGACCGCCATTCCCGTGATTGAACCCGCCAGGCACGTCGCGAAGGTGGCCAGGCCGTAAGCGGCTTTGATGGCGGACGGCTGCTGTCGAGTGAGCCCGACACCAGTCGCGATCAGCGCAGGGATCAGGAAACCGAAATCCAGGAACTTGATGAGCCAGAAGAGGGTCGGTCCGGCCCGGTAATCGACCGGAGCGTCGCCGATGTGGACCAGGCGGATCTGTTGCGCCCAGGCGAGCGCGAAGAAGCCGCCGAGGCCAAGGAAGATCCCGGCCAGCGTTCGACGCAGCTTATCCGGAAGGACGGGTATCGACGTTTCCTGGAGCTGCGTCCAGGCAACGACGGCGAGGGTGGCGCCGCCGGCGACCAATCCGGCGTAGAGCGAGAAGAACTTTTCGACGTTGCCGTCGTAGCGGGCGTATTCCTGACCAAGGACGGCCGTCGTATAGGTATAGACGGCGTAAATCGCGGGCCCGAGCGCGAGCGGAGGCGCCAGGCGGTGCCCGCGCAGCCAGAGCACGCCGGCCGTGATCGCGACCGGGGCGACGATCGCAAGCGAGACGATCTCGCCGCCGATGAACTGATTCTCGATCGCCGTGGAGGTGCGGAACTTGATCATGTCCAGCACTAGCGGTCCTAGGACGGAGCTCACCGCAATCCCGGCGCCGAGCGCGATCGACCCGAGGCCCGGGAGAAGAGATCGCGTCATACCACATCCTTTCTGGAACCTATTGATTACACAATGAAAGTCCGACACGAGTGGGGCTACAGGCTGGAGAACGCTGAACACGCCAGTTTCGCCGCCGCCTGTCATTCCGCCTGCAGGAGCGCGATCGCGGCGTGGGAGTTGTGGCGATGCAGCCGGGCGACACATCCATCGGTGATGAGTTGGCGAGTAACCACCCTGTTTATTGACCGGCGCCTGCTGGCACCGTCAGCAGCGGGCCCGGTGGCGGGCGTCGGATACACCGCATCAGGTGGACGGCTGTCAATTGCTGACCGGTGAGGTATCGACGCGACCTGAACGATCACCCTTGAAGATACCTCCGCGATACCATGGCGTGCCGAGCAGTGGAAGGAGCCATCGATCAAGGCCCCACCATCCCGCGACCTTCCAGGCGAGGACCAGGAACACGCCCAGTCCAAACAGGACCGGGTTGGTGCTCGTTGTGCCAGCAAGCAGAAAGTTGAAGTTGAGCAGCGTGCCGAAGAAGGCAGCGATACCGACGAGCGCGCCGACCAGCAAGCCAAGACCAACCAGCGTTTCGCCCACCGCGACAACCTTGGCGAACCAGCTCGCCCAGTTGTTGTCGATCATGTACTGGATGGTTTGTCGGAACCAGTCGTAGGTGATCGCCGGCCTCGGCACATCGGGCGGCGTCAGCACAATCCGCTCCCAGAAACCGGGCTGCTCGGGATTGCCCGAGACCAGCGCCGACCCACCGCTCATCCACTCGTCTGAGCGTACCTTGTGTTCCCCGGCAGCGAGCCAGGCACGGCCGACGTAAAAGCGGATAGGCAGCCAGAAGAGCGCCAGGTGGGCATTCCCCAGCAGCAACCGCCACCACGCCGGATCCTGGACCTGTCCAGGCGTGTCCCTATCTTCGAGCGGCCGCGCCTCGATCCCGTCAACTGGCAAGCGCCGGGCCTGATACAGGCCAGCGATGACAATGAGCCCCAAGAGGACATAGGTCCATATCGATCCATCCGCGATCGCGGTGTCTTCGCCTTCCGTTCGGGACAGCAGCCTATCCCTATCGAGTGCAAACAGCCCGTCCGCGAACGCCCAGGTCAAGACGAGAAACAGGATTGCGGAAATTGTGGTCAGGACGTACGTCCCGGTTCTCGTTATGCGCATGTCATACCCCCGTAGCCTGTTCTGTCCGGTGACAAGATCGGTAATCACTCGACCTCACGAGTCACCATCGATCCCGGAAGCTATCTGCTCCGCCTGCAGGAGCGCGATCGCGCCGTGGGCGGCGTGCCCGAAGGAATGGTTGACCGCGACGTAGGCGCCGGGTTCTTCAACCGTGAATTCGACACAGGCGCCGTCGCCTGGTCCAACGCTGATCGTCTGGAGCCCGAAGAGCTCGTTCTTCGGATGCGCGTTGATGTAGCCCCGATCGAAGATGGCGCCGACGACATGGAAACTCGACCAGACATTCGGCCCGGCGTTGACGAGGAAGATCCGCACGGGCTCACCCACCGTGATCGGGATCGGGGTGTCCACGTACTGGCTGGCATGCCCGTTGAAGACCACATGGTTCATGAAGCTCCCAAGCATCATCGTGCTCATGCTCGGAACCTTGACTGGTTCTTCACTGGTCTCTAAATAGAACTCACTCTGGACGAAGATCAACTCCCGGGCGGGAGACCACCCCTCCTTCGGGTCCACGATCATCGCCCCGTACATCCCCGCGCCGATGTGCAGCAGCACCAGAGGCGTGCCGCAGTGATAGAGATACGCGCCCGGCGTCGTGGCGACGAAGCTCCAGGTGAACTCCTCGCCAGGCTTGAGATTCCTGTAGTTCGTTTCGGGAGGAGTCTTCGCGGCGTGGGTATCGAGGGAGTGGGTAAACTCCGACTCGTTGCGCACGGTCATGGTGACCGTATCGCCTTCCACCACCCGCAATGTCCTGCCCGGAATCGTGCCGTCGAAGGTCCAGCCGGCGTAGGTGACGTCTTTGGCGACGTTGAGCGTCGCGTCCCGGCTGACCACCGTGAAGTCTTTCGGTCCGGCCTGGACTGATGGCAAGACGGGATCGTAGACCGTAAACGGGGTGAGTGCGGCTGGATCGGGTGTGGCATCGCCGGTGCTGCCGCTAGTCGAGGCGTCGGAGCCAACGTAACTACTGTCGGGGGTAGCGGCCTCCGGAGTTCCGTGCGCAGGATCGTGGTCCTGGGCGGCTCCCCAACGGCTCGTCAACCCCACCCCACCCACGGCGAATCCGAGCGTGGCGGCGCCGCGGATGAATGCCCTCCGGTTCGCTGGCTGCGCGGCGGGAAGATTGGCGTCCATTACCACTGGTTCGACGGGGTTTGGGTAATGTGTCATTATGTTGTTCCTTCCGGGATTCGACCCGATCTCGATCACTTCGTGCCCGTCGCCGTGGAGAGCTTCTTGGCGCCCGCCGACGTCGAACCGCCGCGCCGGTGAGGCCAGACGAAACCGGGTTTCCAGGGGGTGCCGATCCTCGGCAGGACGAAAGCGTCCAGGCCAAAGTATCCGGCGATCTTCCAGGCCAGGATGAGCCCGAGGGCTAGTACGAAGAGGACCGGGTTGGTGCTGGCGGTTCCGGCCAGCATGAAGTTGAAATTCAGCGACGCGCCGAGAAAGGCGGCGATGCCCGTAAACAGTCCGAGGATCAGGGATACGCCGATCAACACTTCGCCGACCGCCACAACCCTCGCAAACCACGTGTACCACTCGTTGTCCAACATGAACTGGATGAAATCCCGGTACCAGCCGTAGGTGATGGCCGGTTGTCCCTGTTCGGGAACGGCAACGATCCGCTCCCAGAATCCCTTCAGCGCCGTTCCGCCATCCATCCAGCCCTCGTCCGTCACCTTGTGCCGGCCCGCGTCCAGCCATTGCCACCCGAGATAGACCCGCGCGACGAGCCAAAAGATGGCCATCCGGGTATCGCTGAACAGGAAGGCCGCGATCTTCGGGTCCTTGAGTTCGTAGTCTTGTTGGGATCGATTGGCCATAATGCGCTCTTTTCCCTGATTGGCTGGTTAACTTCGAATCCGACTACAGGTCTACGCTTCGACGATCAGCGCGGTGACCATGCCGAACATCCCGTGCGACGACTCGGCGTGGCTGAGGATGTGGCAATGGAACGCCCAGGTCCCGACCTCCGTGGCGTCGACGATCGCTTCGAATCGCTGCCCGGGAGCGATGTTGATCGTGTCGCACATGTAGGGCTGCGGCAGCAGGTAACCATCGGCGGCGGTGACCGTCATCGGCATCCCGTGAAGGTGCATCGGATGGATCATCAAGCCCTCGTTCATGTAGCGAATGAGGACCTTTTCCCCTTGTTTTGCCATGAGCGGCTGCGTTGCCGGGAAGCTTTTGCCGTTCAGGCTGAACCCACCGATTGGCCCATCGTTGAGGACGATGGTGTATTCGCGGTCGAATGCCGGCCGGCTGGCCGGATCTTCCGGCTCGACGATGAATGACCCGAGCAGGCCCATCGTGACCTGATAGGCAGAGTTGCTGTGCGAGTGGTACATGTGGGTGCCGGCGTTGCCCGTGCGAATCGGGAACTCGTAGGTAAACGTTTCGCCCGGCTTGATCGGCGGCTGGGTGATGAAAGGCACGCCGTCCTGGTCGTTGGGAACAACCAGGCCGTGCCAGTGCACAGCCGTGCTGTGCGGCAACTCGTTGGTGACGATAATGCGCGCCGTATCGCCCTCGGTGACCCGGATCTCAGGCCCCGGCACCACGCCGTTATAAGTCCAGGCTTCGATGAATTCGCCAGGAGCGAACTCCCAGGTGGTAAGTCCGCAGGTGAGGCGGAAGACTTTCACGTCGCCGTCCACCTCGGACTCAAGCGGTTGACCGCCGAGCCCTGCCGTTTCGGCAGGAAAGGCCTTGATGCCCGCTTCGTGCATGGCGTCCATGTCGTCGTTGGTGGGCTCACCCTCGTCGGCGGCCGGGGTTTGGGCCGACGCCACTTCGGACTCGTGCTCATGATCAGCCGACTCGGCCACCGCCGACACGCTGCGCTCGATCCGGATCCCATCAGGAACCAGCGCGGTGCCGACTGCTCCAGCCCCAACCAATCCAGCGATGCTCATGAAGCGGCGGCGGTTCATATCCCTGAGTGATGTCTTGTTTGTCATTGCGATGTGGGCCTTCCTGATCTCGCCGGGAACCGGTGATTCGTCACTGGTTCAAGACTAGGCGTGATCAGGAGCCTGTTCCCCGTAAGCCGGGGTGGTTCCTTCCGTCGGGAAAGGGTGGGCGCGACTACCCGTTGGGGTGGGATTGAGTCACTGGGCGGACGGTTCGGCCGGATCGACAAGTCCATGCCGAAGTGCGTAGGCGATCACCTGGGATCGATTGTTGAAGTGCAATTTGTCGAGAATGTTGTGCAGGTGGTACTTCACCGTGTTCTCACTGACGAACAGTCGTTCCGCCAACTCCTTGTTGGAGGTCACGCCGCCAGTGAGCAACCCGAGCACATCCAGCTCGCGGCTGGTCAGCGTCGACTCCGAGGATTTGGCCTGATCAACCCGGTCGCGGGCGAATTCACCGAGCACCTTGCGCGCCAGCGCCGGGGTCATCGCCGGCTCGTCCCTCATGGCGCCATCGAGCAAGGCGAAGAGCGAGTGGGCTTCCAGATTCTTCGAGAGATATCCCTGGGCGCCGGACTTGACCGCCTCGAACAGGTCGGCGTCGTCTTCCGATGCCGTCAGGACCACGACACGGATGCCGGGAAGTTCGGCGGAGATGAGGCGGGTCGCGGCCAGGCCGTTGGTCATTGGCATCGAGAGGTCCATCAACACGATATCAGGTTGGTGCACGCGCGCAAACGCGACTGCTTCGGCGCCATTCCTGGCCTCCGCGACGACGGTTACGCCATGCGCTTCAAGGAGACTCCGCAAGCCATCCCTGAACAGAGCGTGATCGTCGGCAATGAGAACGCGCATACCATTCCCCCACTTATCGATCGAGCGGCAGCCGCACGGTGACGCGGGCTCCACGCCGGGGCTGGGAGTCGAATTGGAACGTACCGCCGAGTGACTCCGTGCGCTCGCGCATGGTGCTCATCCCGAATTGCGGTACACCCCGAAGGGTTCGGCCATCCTTCGCGATTCCTGTTCCATCGTCTTCGATCACCGTCACCAGGGTGGAGCCCTCCACTGCAAATCGCACGGACGCTGTGGTTGCCCCCGAATGCTTGCGAATGTTCGTCAATGCCTCCTGCACGATTCGCAACAGGTGAACCTCAGCGAGCGGAGCGATACGGCCGTCCAGTCCATCTTCAGCCTCAAGCCCAACGGCCACTCCACTTTGTTCTTGCCAAACATCGAGATAGTCCTTGATGGTGTCGATAAATCCACGGCCTGAATCAAGGGATGTCCGCAGGCTGAGGATGCCCTCGCGAACATCGGCATAGGCCGCGCGGGCCATCTCCGCCATTTGGTCCAGTTGAGTCGCTGCCCGGACGTGTTGCCCGTTCTCCAACAGCACCTGAGTTGCCTGGGCCTTGGTGTTCACGTACCCCAGCACTTGAGCCAGGCTGTCATGCATTTCACGACCGATCCGTTGCCGCTCTTCGCTGATTGCGAGGGCCTGGACCTGGCGATGAAGCTGGGCATTCTCGATCGCGATCGCCGCAACCGCCGCAAAGCGGTACAACGTTTCCTCGTCACTTTCCTCGAATCGGAAATTGATATCGCCATCGGCGATGTAAAGGTTCCCATGTACTCCGCTCTGGGATCGAATTGGCACGGCCAGCAGAGCGGTCATCGCCGGATGGTTAGGCGGAAATCCCACTGAACGCGAATGATCCGCAATCGTGCCCAGACGCAGGCTTTGCCCCTCGTTTAGTACAACTCCCAACACGCCGAGACCTTGAGGCTCTGGTCCGATCGAACGCCGCTCCTCAGGCGTCAGGCCCGAGGTGATGAAGGCCTCGATTGACCCGTCCTTCCCAATGTATGCGAGGGCGCCGTAACTCGCGTCGAACAGGTCGCGAGCCTCGTCGACAACGCCTTGGAGTACGTCGTTGAGGTCCAGTTGCCGGTCGATCGACAAGGTGGCATGGTGCAACGCCAGCAACTCGTGATTTTGCATCCGGAGACGTCGTTGCAGTCGCTCGATCTCGGTGAAGATGAGTTGTGAGAAGGCCAGGATGGCAAGCACGGTGGCGCCTCCCATGAGCAGGTAGCCGGGCCAGCTCGACAAAAAGCCGGGGGCAACCAACCACCGGGCCAACGCCAGCAGACCAAGGAAGATGATTGGGCCCATGATCGTGATCATTTTGAGGCGTGACAGGGTCACGACGAACGTGTTCATGGATTCCGCCTCGCCAGCCGTTGGTGGGGCCTGCTCTGATGCGCAACCGTCATGGTAGGATGACGCCCGATTGCACTTCTACCCCGTACTATCCCACCACCGCGAGGCCAACGTGAGCGAACACCCGCGCAGAGAGCCAGATGGCGGATCCCTGACCGAACTCGACCGGATGCGCCCGCCGAAAGAAGCCAGGGCGATCATCGACAGCAAGATCACGCGGCTGCCAACCGAAGCAATTCCGCTGCGCGACGCCGCCTGGCGCGTGCTCGCCGCGGACCTCGTCGCGCCCGAGGATCACCCACCGTTCGCGGCCTCCACGATGGACGGCTACGCGGTTTTCGCCGACGACAGCTCGCCGTGGCGCGAAGTGATCGGCGAGCAGAACGCCGGCCACGTGATCGACGCGGAAGTGACCGACGGCTACACGGTCCGGATCATGACGGGAGCGCCGGTGCCGCGCGGCGCCGACGCCGTGGTGCCGGTGGAGGCGACGGAGCTCGCCGAGGATCACGTCGTGATCCACCAGGAGGACGTCCAGCCGGGCGCGAACATCCGACCGATCGGCTCCGACGTGCGCAAGGGCGACCTGGTGCTGCCGGCCGGCACGATCCTGGGTCCCGCCGAGATCGGCCTCGCCGCCAACCTGGGGATCAACCCGGTGACGGTCAGCCGACGGCCACGGGTCAGCGTGCTCTCGACCGGCGACGAGCTGGTCGAGCCGGGCGACCCGCTCGGGCCCGGCCAAATCCGTGACTCCAACCGGTTCAGCCTTTGCGCCGCGCTCCAGGCGGAAGGTGGCGAGATCACCTTCGCGGGCAAGGCTCCGGACCGGCGGGACGAACTGGAGGCCTTCCTGACCGAGCGGCTGGCGAGTGACGACATCGTGATCACCTCCGGCGGCGTCTCGATGGGCGACCTCGACCTGGTCAAGGCCATCCTCTTCGATTCTCCGGAGATCGAGGTGCATTTCCGCCGCCTCTACCTGAAACCGGGCAAGCCGCTCAACTTCGCGACGGGCGGCCAGGCGCTCTTCTTCGGACTGCCTGGGAACCCGGTGTCGTCGCTGGTGACGTTCGAAGTCTTCATCCGGCCGACGCTACGGCAGATGCAGGGCGCCAGAGATGTCGACCGGCCCCTCGTGCCGGTTGTGCTGGAACATGAGGTCGCGGGCTCGGACCGGATCGAATACCAGCGCGGGGTCGTCTCGGTGAACGCGGATGGCCGCCTGGTCGCGCGCAACACGGGCACGCAAATTTCGTCGCGGCTGGCCTCGTTCATGGGCATGAACGCGCTGCTCGTGATCCCGCCGCGGGAGACGCCCTACGCCGCCGGCGAAACGGTGCGGGCGATGATGCTGGGGGCGCCGTTTTCGGGATAGGCGAGAAATTGATGGCGATCCCGGGCGACGAGGTTCGCAGGGGTCAACCTGTCTTGGCCGGACACGTGTTGACCCGACATCCGGGACCTCGCAACCGCGGGAGGCCACACAGGGCCTCCCCTACGAAAGACACGCCGCCATCGTAGGGGCCAGCCCGTGTGCCGGCCCGTAAGCGCATGAAAAGGGTGTACCGTTCCCATGCCGAAACTGATTTCCAAACTCGCCACGTCCACCACTCCATCGAAATCGACCCGCGCGAAATCCATGGCGAAGCACCGCAAGGCGCTGGAACCCGGCTGGTCAATTTCGGACGCAGCCGCGAACGCGCCGGCGGCGCCCGTTCGCGCCGGGCGGCCGCTGGCAGTCGAGGACATCTACGAGCTGCAGGTGACGGGTGATCCCCAGGTGAGCCCGGACGGTTCGCGGGTCGCCGTGGCGGTCCAGCACATCGACCGCGAGGCGAACGAATACCGGGCCGCGCTCTGGCTCTTTCCGCTGGACGGCACGGACGGCTCCGTCCGAGCCGGCGGCGTGCAGCTGACCTCCGGCCGCTGGAACGATGGTTCACCACGCTGGTCACCGGACGGCGCGTGGCTGGCGTTCACCTCGAAGCGGGAGACCGACGCGGCGCAGATCTGGCTGCTGCCGACACGCGGCGGCGAGGCCCGCCAGATCACCAACCTCAAGAACGGCGTCTCGGCCCCATCGTGGGCGCCGGACAGCCGCCGCCTCGTGTTCACCAGCAGCGTCGATCCTGAGGGGTACGACCCTGACCACGACGTGAAAGTAATCACGTCCTCCCGGTACAAGTTCGACGGCAAGGGGTTTCTCGACGGCAAGCTGACGCACCTCTTCACGATCGACGCCTTGGCGGAGGACGTCGAGCCGGTGCAGTTGACCACAGGCGAGTTCGAGCACGAAAACCCGGCCTGGTCACCGAATGGCAAGGAGATCGCCTTCATCGCCAACCGAGATCCCGGCTGGGAGACATCGCGCCTTTCCGACGTTTGGACGATTCCGGGATCGGGTGGCGAGCCGCGCCGGTTGACGGACGGCAAGGGGTCGTTCCAGGCGCTGGCCTGGTCGCCGGACGGATCGAAATTGGCCGTGACCGGGATCGAGGAAGTGACGGCCGGCGTGCAGAACGCCCGGCTCTTCACACTCCGGGCGGGCGGCGGCAAGTCCGGGCTCAAGCTGCTTTCCGGCGACATCGACCGGGCGCTCGGCGACCGCTCGATGAGCGGCCCCAACGGACCGGTTTCGGCATCGCCGGTGCGGTGGACGCCGGACGGCAAGGCGATCGACGCGCTGGTCTCGGATCGGGGCAGCACCCTCGTGGTGCGCTTCGAGGCGAAGTCGGGCAAGGCGACGGCCCTCACCGGGCGCGACCGTCACGTGACGGCGTTCGACCACGCCACCAACGGCGACGACCTCGTGATCGCCGTCAGCGACCCGACCACGCCCGCCGAACTGCGGGTGGCGACGGCGGACGGTGAGCGCAAGTTGACGGCGTTCAACGATGCCTGGCTGGCCCAGGTCGGCATTGCCTCACCCGAGGAGTTCTGGGTCGAATCGAACGGGCGGGCGATCCAGGGCTGGCTCTTGCGTCCCGCCAGCGCGGCCAGCGATTCCAGTGTGCCGCTCGTCCTCAATGTCCACGGCGGGCCGCACGCGCAATTCAGCCCGGCCTTCTCCCATGAGCTCCAGATGTACGCGGCCCGCGGCTACGCGCTCGCCTTCATCAACCCGCGCGGTAGCCTGGGGTACGACGAGTCGTTCGCGCAGGAAGTGACGGCCGCCTGGGGCAGCGCCGATGCGCCCGATTTCCTGGCGGCGGTCGACCACGTCGTCGGCCTCGGCGGGATTGACGGCAAGCGGGTCGGGATCACCGGTGGCTCGTACGGCGGGTTCATCACCAACTGGCTGCTGGGGACGACCGCCCGCTTCAAGGTCGGCGTCACGGATCGCTCGATCTGCAACATGACGAGCATGTACGGGACCGACGACATCGCGCTGGTGTCGCTCGATCCGGAACTGGGCGCGCCCTGGGACCAGCCGGAGCGGTTCTGGGACATGTCGCCGCTGAAGTACGTGGCGAACGTCACGGCCCCGGTGCTGATCATCCACAGCGAAAACGACTACCGCTGCCCGATGGAACAGGCAGAGCAGTGGTTCATCGCCCTCAAGCGGTTGGGGCGGACGGTCGAGTTCGTGCGGTTCCCGAACGAGAGCCACGGCCTGAGCCGCAACGGCGGGCCGAAACACCGGGTCGAGCGCCTGGAGCGCACGCTCGGCTGGTTCGAGCGCCACCTGTAGACCGGAGCGGTTCCTGACGATTGGGCGCGGGTGCGATACGCTTAAGCCAATACGCACGCACTTCGTTCGCCCGATCTGCACCGCTGCGTCCCGGACCAAGCCGATCATGCCACCGGGACGCCAGCCCGTGAGGGAACCATGACCGATACCGATCAACACGACTTTGGCGTAAGCGATGTCGAATACAACGTGATCACGACGCTGGCGACGCTGCTCCAGAGCGAGGACGTGCTGGAACGCTATACGGAAGACGCCGAACAGGCGGGCGAGCAGGAAATCGCCGAGTTGTTCCACGCGCTGCGCAAGCACCACAAGGAGATCGCGAAGGGTCTCCGTGCCGCGCTGATGCACAACCTGACGACCTGATCCGGGCAAGCTCAAGTTGGTTGCTTCGACCGCACGGGGTAGGGGAGGACCCGTGTGTCCTCTCGATGCATCCACCCCGCTAGCCAAGGGAGGACACACGGGTCCTCCCCTACGAAGACTCATGGAACGACACGCCCCTTGACCAGCCCATCCACGATCACGATCCGGCTTCGTTACTTCGCGATCCTGCGCGAGCACCTGGGCCGAAGCGAGCAATCCCTCGATGTCCCGGTGGGAACCACCGCTGGCGAGGCGTACGCCCTGGTCACCGCCGACCAGCCTCGACTGGCCGGGTTGCGCCGCTCGATGATGCTGATGGTTAACGAGGACTACGTGCGGGGAGAGCACGTCCTGGCCGATGGCGACGAACTGGCGTTCATCCCGCCGGTAAGCGGCGGCGAGATCGCGCTGCCGAAGCTCTTCGTGGTCACGGCGGACCAAATCGATCCCCGGGCGGTCGAGGCGCTGGTTGCGGCCGATGACGCCGGGGCGATCGTGACCTTCACCGGGACGGTGCGGAACAACGCGCGCGATCGTGACGTGATCGCCCTCGATTACGAAGCCTACGTCCCCGCCGCCGAGCGCCAGCTGGGCAACATCGGTATCGAAATCGTGGAGCGCTGGCCGAGCGTGCGGACCGCGATCCATCATCGCACCGGGTATCTGGAACCCGGCGTCGCCAGCGTGGTCATCGCCTGCGCCTCGCCGCACCGTGCCGAAGCGTTTGCGGCGGCGTCCCACGCCATCGAGCGGATCAAGGTGATCGTGCCGATCTGGAAGAAGGAACACTACGCGGACGGCTCGGTGTGGATCGGGTCCGAAGCGGACTACCAGGCCGAGGTGAAGGGCGGTTGATTGAGTGAGACCCAACGCGTTCGCATGATCTCGGCGCGTAGCGCCCGAAATGTCATTCCGCAACGAGCCGCAGGCGAGAGAAGGCAGCGGAGCGATATTTCTTCGCCACAGCGAACAGCGTTGCCGTGCTGCTGTGGCATATCCAGCGTATCCAGCAGGGCCGGCCGAGATTCCTCCCGTCGCTGGCGCTCCGTGCGGAATGACATTTTACAGCTGTCACATGAGTTGGTGGGGTCGAAAGGGCCGAGACAAGCTCGGCAACCCTACCCCAATGCGGCCCAACTGCTTCGAGAACCGCTCTATACAAACTTCGGGTAGACACTCCGTGCAGGCTGGTTGTGTCCCGAGCTTGCGATTCAGCGGGGCGGGATCAGTCTTTACCCGTATCCAGGGTCGAGACGAACTCGACCACGACCAGGCATGGTCCAATGATCATCCAAAGTTCGTATCGCTTTCCCCCGACCCACTCGATTCCCGGTACGATAGCGCCACCATTGGCATCGCCTACCCATTCGCCAGGAGACGAGACGTGTCCGGACAGTTGCTGCTCGGGGTCGATGTCGGAACGTCAAGCACCAAGGGCGTGCTCTGCACGCCGCAGGGGACGGTGCTCGACACCGTTGTCATCGAGCACGACACCAGCTTTCCCCGCCCTGGCTGGGCCGAGCACGACGCCGACGCCCTCTGGTGGGGCGATTTCGTGTCCGTCACGCGCCAGCTCACTTCCTGCCGATACGCTGGCGCGGATGTCGGCACCGTTGCCGTCAGCGCCATCGGCCCCTGCATGCTGCCGGTCGACGCCG
>JBGTNF010000198.1:0-8801 GCA_041743205.1 Thermomicrobiales bacterium
GGCGACCGCGTAGAGCTGACCTCGATCGATACGGACGAAACCGTCACCCTGCCGCTTCGAGAGTTCACCTTCGTCTCGGCGTCGTACGACGGCGCCCACGTCCTGTTCCGGGACAGCCATGACCCTGCAACCGGGGAAGGCGTGCTGGTGCGGGTCGATACGCTCGAGACACGATCCATGCCGGCCGACGCCCCGTACCCGACCGACGTCGCCGGCGATTGGGAAACCGAATCGTGGCTGACGTCGCCGGGTTCGTGCGACGGCATTTCCCCCAACGCCCGCTACATCACCTGTTTCCAGAATCCCGCGCTGGCGACGTACCTCGCCGGCGACTGGGAACTGCAGGTGCGCGTCTACGGAGATTCGGACCAGATGGAGCCGATCTACCGGGGGACGGGGCTGCGGCCCTGGATCGGTTGGTCGATGGACGATTCCCGGCTCTATTTCGAGAATGAAGAAGGCATCTGGGTCGCCCCAGTCAGCGACGACGTGTTTGGCTAAGCAAATCGAGCAAACAGGCAGGATCAGAGGGGTTGCGGGGTCCGTAGTGGTCGCCGCCCTCAAGTATCACGCGCATGGGGCAAGGTTTCGATTGCATTACACCGGGTCCGGGTAAACTCTTGATGTTCCGACGACCGATACACACGCCGCTGCGGCGAGAGATTCCTCGACTGCCCCTTCGCTGGCGCTCAGAGTCCGCTCGGAATGACGTACCTTTGAGCACGCCCACGATTCATCCGAACTCCGAATTACGGGCTTCGTAGGGGAGGGCTAACGAGCACCAGGGGCAGGCGATCCAGATCTCCCCTGCTCGTGTATGCCCTCCCGCTCCGAGTGACCCATCCGCATTTTGTGTGCCGGTTCGTTCGCCGTGAACCAAAGGCGATGTCCATCCGGAACGCCACGGGAGGGCATACACGGGCACGGGAGGTTGGGATCCCTCAAGCCCGATGCCCGTTAGCCCTCCCCTACACGACGCGTGACGCTGATGGGATGTTCAGTTAGCCCACGCCAGGTGCCCGCTGGGCCGCCCCTACGACAGCCGGAGAACTGCTTGAGTCGCCCGGATGGCCGACACTCCTGGACCAGGTTGGCCGTGCCCAACGCCCTCAGCCCAGCTAACGGGCGGTACTGACCCGTGCGCCTCGGGCCAGGCCAAGGAACGCTTCGAACTGTCGTCCGCACGCCGCGGGTCCCGGCGCACATATCAGGCGACATTCGTTTGTGCGAGATATCACAAGCAAGATCATGAGCCGTTTCACGGTTAACCGCGGCGCAACCAATCCCGCCGCCGAAGCGTAGTACGATTGGGACAAGGACGGTCTCCAGACCGGAACCGCCCTACCCTCGCCAGCAAACTGGAAGCCCGCTCGAACCCAAAGTCGTGATCATCCCCAATTCGTGTTCGGACCAACGCTATGAACCCATTGATATTCCTGCTGCCGATCCTCATCGGCCTGACCTGGGCCCGCCTGATCCGGCCCGGCGCCAATTCGCTTCAAGGCGTCACGATCCGGATCATGGCGCTGCCACTCCTGGCCCGGCTGCGGATGCACGCGGTCCCGGCGCTGGTCGCCCTTGGACTGACCGCGTGGCTGACGATCCGGGGCGACCTTCCATGGTGGGCGATCCTGGCGCCGGTCGTCTCCAACGCCTTGCTCGTCGCGATCCCGGTCAGGTACACGCTGACGACGGTGGGCATTCGCCTCGGCTGGACCTCGTTCCACCGGTGGACCGAGTTCGCCGGGGTCCGCCGCGCGCCCGGCGGCGCCCGGCTGGTTGGCGTCCAACGCAAGCTGGGCCTGCAGATTTGGCTCTCCGGCTCGCGCGGCGACGACGAGTTCCTGCAGTACCTGCGCCAAACCGTCCGCAACGCCTACCAGGGGCGATCCGGCGTGATCCCGTTCCCGCAGGAACGCGCCGCAGGGAGCCACCTCGAGCCCGATGCGTACCACGACGGCATTTCGGCCTTTACCGGCGACCGGTAAGGACAGGTCAACGACCGGAGGTCAATCGTTCACCAGGTCCAATGCGAGGAGGCCGGCGTTGAAGATCTGGTCGGCGTCGATCCCGACCGTTTGGTAGACCGCTTGCCGTGCCCCCGATTGGCCGAATTCATCGACGCCCAGCGGCACGACCGGCACGCCCCAGACCGAACCAAGAAACGCGAGGGAGTGCGACGCGCCATCCTGCACCGTCACGATCGGCGCCCGCCGTTCGTTCGCGGGAATGAGCGTCGCCAGTTGCCCCAGGTCGAGCGGCGCGTGAGCGTCCCGGAGCTGGACGCGACGAGCATCCCGCACCGCGCCGTAGAGCCGGTTGCCGCTGGTGACGTTGATGACGTTGGCCGCGACACCTTCGGCGTGGAGCCGCCGGGCGGCTTCGACCGCCTCCGGGACCATGATCCCGCCGGTTGCGATCTGCACCACGTCGCCGTCCGGCAAGTCCGGGGCGTCGACCGCGCGGTCAACCAGACGATAGCCGCCGGCCAGCACCTGGCGCCGTAACTCGTCTTCGCCGAGGCGCGCCAGTGGCTCATCCATCAGCGACTGCTCGATCGGTTTGGTCGAGAGCCGGAGGTAGGTGGAAAGTCCGCTTTCCCGGTCGCAGCACTGGCGCAGCGCTTCGAGCAGCATCCAGTCCACCTCGCGCCCGAACGACGGCTCGAAATACACCAGGTTGGGGAGCTCGATGCCCAGCGAGGGCGTGACCGTGCTCTGGTGGGCCCCGCCTTCCGGACTCAGCGACACCCCGGCGGGGGTGCCTGCGAAGATCATCTTCGATTGGACGTACAACCCGTAGATCAGGGCGTCGAGTCCGCGGCAGATGAACGGATCGTAGACGGTGCCGATCGGGATCAGCGGTTGGCCGGAAAGCTCCTCGGTCAACCCGAACTGGCTCAGGGCCATGAACAGGTTCATCTCGGAGATGCCGAGTTCGATGTGCTGGCCCCGTGGTGACGGCTGCCAGCGCAACATGCGCTTCGCGTCGCCCTCGAAATCGTGCGCCTCGTCGATCGAAAAGACGCCCGACTTGTTGATCCAGCCCGCGAGGTGCGTAGAAGTCGCCACGTCGGGCGACATGGTGACGATCCGCTTGCCGATGTCCGGGATCTCACCGGCTCGAAGCAGGGTTCGGCCGAACGCTTCCTGCGTCGAGGTCAGCTTCGGGTGACGGGTGTCGATCGAGGCCGGCACTGACTGGACGTCGAGTCGCGGGGCCGACCGTTCCTCGGTCAGGCTATCGGCCACGGCGGCGCACCATTCGCCCGCCACGGTGGCCGGATCGAACCTGGCCCACTCTTCGGCCTCGTCGATCCCGAACGATTCGCGCAGGTTCTCCAGTTGCGTGTTGGTCAGCAACTGCGAATGATTCATCGGGTCGCCGGCGAACGCCAGGCCGTACCCCTTCACCGTGTAGGCGAAAATCACAACCGGCGCGTGATCGACGCGGTCGGCCTCGTTGAGGACCTGGATCAGCTTGGGCAAATCGTGCCCGCCCAGGTTGCCGACCAGCATTTGCAGCTGGTCGTCGGGAACCTCGACCACGGCGTCGAGGATGCCCTGCCGCCACGACCGGTCCGCGACATCGGCCAGCCGCCGCCGCAGTTCCGACCCATCGGTCACCCGGATCAGCGACTGGTACTCCTCGTTCGACATGGAGTCGATGCGTTGGCGCAACGCCTCGCCGCCGGCCCCGGCCATCGCCGATTCCAGGGAGGTGCCATACTTCGCCTCCAGCACACTCCAGCCGGCCCCCGCGAAGAGCGCCTTGAGCCGCGCCGCCTTGATGCCCGGAATCACGCGGTCGAGACTCTGGCGATTGAGGTCGATGATCCAGATCACGTTGCCGAGGCCCTGCACCGCCTCTTCGGCGACCGTTTCCCAAACGTTGCCTTCGTCGAGCTCCGCGTCGCCGATCAGCGAGATGAAGCGGTTGGACGTCACCGAGCCGAACTTGAGCTCGGCGTAGCGGCCGGCAAGTGCGGCAAAGACCGGAGCGACCGCTCCGAGCCCGACCGACCCGGTCGAGAAATCGACGGGATCGGGGTCCTTGGTCCGCGACGGGTACGATTGGAGACCGCCAAGCTCGCGCAGCGTCGTCAGGTACTTCTGGTCCAGCCGCCCCAGCAGGTACTGGCAGGCGTGAAACACCGGAGAGGCGTGCGGCTTGATCGAGGTGCGGTCGCCCGACTTCAGGAACTGGAAATAGAGCGCGGTCATGATCGTCACGACCGAGGCCGAACTCGCCTGGTGACCGCCGACCTTGGTCGGTTTGTCCGGGTTCTCGCGCACGTTGTTGGCGTGGTGCACCATCAGCGTCGAGAGCCACAGCACCCGCCGCTCGATCTCCTGCAGGACCGCGATATCGTCGGTCCCAAGGCCAATGCCCTCGTCTTCTTCCCGGGGCGGGGCTTGCCGCAAGGTCACCATGTCACATTCCCTCGACACCGTTGCCGGGCCGCGCCTCGATGCGCGCCAGGATAGTTGCAGGGGCGATTGGTCCGCCCGTCGTCAGGCATATTCTCGTACGGGTGGCCCCACGCGGAAAGGGGCGTGATCAGGTACTGACCGCCATGGCGGGTTCCGCTCCGTTGGTTACGGAGCCGGGTCGAGTTCGCCGATCGCGTCGATCAGCCAGACCCCGTCGATGTTCGCCAGGATCAACGTGTCGCGATACATCGCGTTGCCGGCCGCGAGCTCGACGGTCACCGACACGCGCCCACCTTCCAGCGGCGCCATTCCGGTCAAGTCGATCAACTCGAATGATGCCTCCCCGGCGCCAGGTCCCATCGAAAGATCGAGTTCGAATCGAGGCTGGTAGGCGACCGTCGGATCGGCAAACTGCTCGGCGAGATACCGCTCGGTGAAGATCGCGTACTGAAGGGCCGCGTCGCCCGTGTTGATGCAGGCCACGATGTCCTCGACCGCGGCGTCAATCTCCGCTTCATCCACCACCGCCACCGGATTGGCGGCGTCAGGCGTGGCAACGGGCGACGCCGCGACGATCGCCGCCGGCGTGGCGTCGAACAGCGGTAGCGTCAGGGGTTCCAGCGGGCATACGTCGACGTCCATTTGTGCGCCGAAACCAGGCAGCGCGATCGTCATCGCCGCGCCCCCGGCAAGGGCCGATGCCAGCAGGACCGAGCGAAGGGTGGGACGCGGCATGGGCAGAATGCTCCTCACAGGAATCGACGGAATCCGGACGCTGTTCCAGAGTGTCGCTGACGCCGACCCGCGCTGCCAACCAGCCCGGCCCCGTCCCGTCACCGATCGCCTATGCTTCGAGACAAGGGCGTTCCGCGCCCGGCGGATAGTCGCGTCGAGATCGATTGGTGAGAGACAGGCAATATGACGGACCGCCTCGCCCACATGCGCAAGAGCTACGAGCACGATGTGCTCGACGAGTCGTCGGCGACAGCCGATCCATTCGACCACTTCGGCCGCTGGCTCGAAGAAGTCCGCCAGACAGACGCGATCGAGGCCAATTCGATGGTGCTCGCAACCGTCGACCAGCACGGCGCGCCGTCGGCCCGGACGGTGCTGCTCAAGGGGCTGGATGGGCGTGGTCTCGTGTTCTACACGAACTACGACAGTCGCAAGGGCCGCAACATCGGCGAGAACCCGGCGGTGGCGCTGGTGTTCAACTGGCCGACGCTCGAACGCCAGGTGCGGATCGAGGGCCTGGCCAGCCGCACGACCGATGAAGAATCGGAAGACTACTTCCGCACGCGTCCGATCGGCAGCCAGATTGGGGCGGCGGCCTCGCCCCAGAGCGAACCGGTGCCGGACCGCGCCTTCCTCGAAGCGCGGTTCGAACGGCTGGCCGCCGCCACCGAACCCATTGCCCGGCCAGCGAATTGGGGCGGGTACCGGGTGGAGCCGATCATGTTCGAGTTTTGGCAAGGGCGGCGCAACCGGCTGCACGATCGGCTTCGCTACGACCGGACGCCCCACGGCTGGGAAATCATCCGGCTCGCGCCCTGACGATGTCCAGGCAAACGTGGTATTCTCCGTTGTCGCCGCGGCGCATTCGTCTAGCGGCCCAGGACACCGCCCTCTCAAGGCGGAGATCAGGGGTTCGAATCCCCTATGCGCTACCAGTTCGATGCAAACGCCCGGAACTCTTGGAGTTCCGGGTTATTTGCTACCGCCACAGTCATCGGCGCCGAGTGTTGAAGTGAAGTCCGGTTAGGCGTTTTCGGCCACGAACTGACGAGAGAGCAGCGGCACATGTACGGCGCCATCATTGACACCGATGACCGTTTCGGTCGGCGAGTCGTCTTGACGCATCGCCAGTGGGAAGTTCATGTATTGAGTAACGGGAGTTGGATGGACGAGTTCCTGCCCCTGGTCGAACTCAACATTGTCTCTCCCAGTTGTACTTTTCATGATTGGGAGTTCCCGGAACGCGAATGTTTCTATCTCATCGGCCATCGCGATTTACCTGGGGAAGTGATGAAGGTGGAATGCTGACGGCGAGGGGTTTGTGATTACCGCCTATCCCCAGCGAAACGTCAATACGGCTGAGGTCCGGATATGGCCAGCATGAACGATGCAATCAGGTTTCCGACTTTCGAATCCATTGATCCCTCATTGTTTGAAATCTACCTGGATCTCGACCTGGATCAGCTTACCGTGTTGTTCTATGGCCGAAATCGGCGGTACACCGTCAACCCCAGGAACGACGTTTTGTCCGTATTGGAAGATCCCGGGACGAATGAGGTACTGAGACTATCGCTGGATCGTTTCGCACAACAGGTGTTGCTGGAGCATCCCGAACTCCTGGCGATGGCCGCAGCGGCAACTGTCCTCGTAGGCGATGATCTCATTCCGCCAGGAGAGTTTCTTCGTTTCGCCGTCGAACAGACGTTCATGGCTCACCTTGCGGGTTCGTTAAACGCAGCGCGTCGCGCCTGGACAGACGCCGGCGGCCCCGAAACCGGAGCACGCCAAATCTACCAGGACCTTCTTCAGATCGCGTAACGACCAGGCGGTCGACGCTATCCACATCAGTGGTTCAAGCGCTGGTTGTAGCTCGTACATTCAGTTTGTTGATGAACCAGTGCGCCCGGCCCGCCACAGAGCCCACAGCGCCCCAATTCAATCGACCGGAGTGGCCGTCGCGGGACTTTGCGCCAAACCACCCACCTGTACCAACAATCCGCAGGCATCGTAGTAGTCGATGGTCCGGATGATGGACCCGGCAGCGATTTCGATGAGCGTGAATCCCTGAATCGTGACCGGCTTGCCGTTCCCTGGCGGCAGGCCAGGCAGTGAGCCGGTGTATTCGCCGGTGAAGACCCAGGTGTCGGCGGCAAATCCGTCGGCGGCGGCGAACGCCACGGGATGCTCGACCTTCGCGTTGTCGAACGCCCCGATGAAGTCGAACAGCGAGCGCCGGATATCTTCTCGCCCGCGGATGATGTCCGGTGCGGTGATGTCTTCCCGGACACCGCCATCGGCGTACGTCTGCGTAATTCCTTCGGCGTCGAGCGCCACCCAGGCCGCGAGGAAGGCGACGACGACCTCCGGCAAGTCCGTTTCTTGCCGGGCGGCGCCCGTCCGAGCCGACATTCCGGCCGCAATGACGGCAGCGCTTGCAGCAATAATCGCGGAGCGTCGGTTCACCACCGTACGCTTCGCTGATTCCCCGTCCTTGCGTTCCATGTGCAACACGGTTACCTCCAGTTCCCGGGCGACGACCTGTCGTCGGGCGCCCCTCAACGGTTCGCCGGGTCCCTTCCAGGCCATCAGACATGCTTCGATTATCGTCGCACCGTGTTTACGCGCGCAGGGTTGTTTGGGAGCGTCACCATGCCAAATCCTGACCGTCAACCGTTGATGTGAATGCATTGGCGCAGGAACCCGTCGACGCCTGAACGAGAGAACGGGTCGTGAATCAACGGATTGGCGAATCGTCGCACAGGCAGGGGTAAAACCGCTGCGCCACGAGAGGAACGACACGACCGGGCAGTGCTGGCGCCGGTCGCATCGTTGGGGGGAAGGAAGAATCCGGCCAGGGGAATGTGGCCGAACGGGGATGGATTGAACAAGGCATCAATGGACAGCGTTTAGCCCGTGGTAGAGCACGTGCCGAGGTTCGCTGTTTGGCCCCATGCGCCCCGGTGAAACACGGTGATCGCAACGATAGTCACAGAATATGCTCCAACGGGCGCACTCTGAACCGCGAAAGGCTTCATTGCCCTGAATCGCCGTTGATTGCATGCAGTTCGAAGAAGCTTCCGTGTGGACTTCCTTCAGACCGTTGCCATCACCATGCTCAAGCTTACGTGCAGGTTAACTCGGTCAGTAGAGCCATTGGTGAATAGGCTGACGATGTCTTGATCTCTTGTGGTCAGGCCACTGACGTATCCGGGATGCGGAAGGAACAAAGGCGACCCTGTTCAATTGGACGGCCATGCCTGACCATGAGGCCCTAACGCACGCACTCGTGGAGGCGAACGCCATGACCGCACCTTCCAATCGCCCACTCAAGATCGGGATCATGCTGCCAGAATCGGAACGCGAGATGGCCGGCGCCACCGCCGGCTGGCCGGACTTGCTGGCGATGGCGCGATCGATCGAGGACCTCGGCTTCGACTCGCTCTGGTTCGCCGACCACCTCTTGATGAAGGTGGATGGTCACGAGCCGCAAGGCGCCTGGGAAGCCTGGTCGATGCTGGCCGCGTTCGCGGCGGCCACCGAACGGATCGAGCTCGCGCCGTTCGTGAGCTGCACCGCCTACCGCAACCCGGCATTGACCGCGAAGATGGCCGAAACCGTCGACGAAATCAGCCG
>JBGTNF010000199.1:0-5784 GCA_041743205.1 Thermomicrobiales bacterium
CGAGAACCCGAACAGCTCCAGCATGTCCCGCGGGTACTTGCCGCGGATCAACGTGTCGAGGGCAAGGGCGGAACGCTTGGCCGCATCCCAGCAGCCGTTGTTGATCATCGACCGGCTCATGTCGATCAGCAGCACGGTAGCGGTCGAGGTTCGCGCCTCCCGGTCCTGAACCTCGAAGTGCGAGGGGTCGAGACGAACCGGTGTGCCCGGACCGTGTTGCATGACGCCATTCATCACGGTTTTCGGCAAATCGAGCACGAAGGGATCGCCGAACGACCACCGCCGCGACGTCTCGACGATTTCGCCGGCCGCGCCCAGCCGTTGCACGTCGTGCTCGCCGATGCCCTGGTTCTTGAGCGATGAATAGACGTCTTCGAGCGCCTTTTCACCGATCCGACGCACTGCTTTGGGCGTCAGCTCCAGTCCTCGGCGGCCCTTGGTCACGAACCCGGCATCAATGAGTTGGTCCTCGATCCCGGACCAGCGGTCCAGCCATTCCTGGTCCTGGTCATTGAGCACCTCTTCCAGCAGGGCAGGATCGAGACCGGTCAATTCCTCGGGTCGGTGAATCGACCGTAGTTGCGATTCGAGCTGCTCCATTTGCGAGGCGCGGTCCAACACCTGCATCGCGATATCGAGTGGGATATCCTGGTCGCCGGGGCCCTGCGCCTGCTGCAGGTGAGAGCGGTCGAGTGGTCCAATGTGCGATTGGAGCTTCATGAACTCGTCCATCAGCCCCGAGCCCTGAAGCGACTGCTGGATCATCGATTGCATCTGCGCGCGTTGTTCGCGGCTGAGCATGCTCATCAGGTTCTGGGCAGCTTCCATTCGCCGCCGGAGCCGCTCGCGGATTTCATCCATGTTCTCGGCTCGGCCGCCGAGTTGGTTCGCCCATTTGTTGTTGAGCTTGTCCATGTCCGGTTGCTGCCCGAGGCGGTCCTGCTCGAACGCCTCGTTGACGTCCTGCAGGAACTCCTGCATTTCCTGGCCCGATCCGTCCCCCGGTTGCGGCATGCCGCCCATCAGGTTCTTGAACAAGGCGTCGCTGACCTGGTGCTGCATCTGCTCGACCAGCGCCTTGAAGTCCTCCCCGGCCTGGGCGTCGACGAACTCGTAGTCCTTAAGGTGATCAATCCGCGCCGCCGTCTTTTCCGGCAGCCGGTCGAGCGTGTCCTCGCGCCGATCCAGAAATTCGGAGAGGCGTTCGACATCGCTGGTTTCGAGATTCGCGTCGTCCGCCAGGCGGTTCTTACGTTCGTGGATCGTGTCGGTTTCCCGGCGCAGGATATCGTCGAGCTTCTCCCGGATCTCGTCGAGCGAGGACCCGAAGTCGAACTGGTCGAGCAATTCCTGGCGCTGCTTGCGCAGGCGGTCGATGAGGTCGTTGAGCCCGGCGCCGTCCATGCCCTGGCTGCCCCAGCGGAAGGCGCGCTGCAGGGAAAGATCGACGTTTCCGTCGCGCAGGATGTCTTCCGAGATCGACTCCATCAGATCGTCGGGGCTCAGGGACGATTCGAGCGACCCGTCCCATTGCAGATAGTCGGAGGCGCGAAAACTATGGTGTGGCATGGCGTGTCCCGCCTTCGGTGATGTATTGCCCTAGTGGTTGGTCAAAGCTGAACTGCCACTTGCCGGAACGGACGGAGACGAGTTCCGCAGCCCTACGAAACGGTTGGCCCAGGTGGCATTCGAGCCCTGATGCTTCATTAGAGGCTGTACCGCGTGCCGGCGCTGCCGCGCGACCGGCGGCTGACCTTGCGCACTTGATGGAGGCCTTCGAGCACGAACTCGACGGCGGAGGCCGCTTCCTGCGGCGAGTTGGAGGTCACGAGGCTGGCGATCACCTCGCCGAGCGAGTCGACGGCGCTGACCTGGTGCACGTATGAGTAGGCGTCGGCGGTGTCCGACACCGTGACGGTCAGGCCGTTCTCGAACGCGGTCAGCAGGGGATCGAGCAGCGTCGGATCGACGGTGCGCAGGAAGACGGTCTTGACCGCGTCCCCGATCATCCGCTCCAGCGCGTCCTCATCCCGGCCCTCGCCGAACGTTTCGAACTCGATCTTGCCCATCGACGAAGGAAAGATCGCGTCGAGGTCGGAAATGCGTGGCGCCGCGACCGCCTCCTTCGTCTTAAAGGCGCGCCGGCTTGCGTTGGCGATAAGGACCTCGGTGTTGGCGACCGTCATCCGCACCGAGACGCCGCTGCGTTGCGAGACGACGGCCGAGCGGCGTGCGTGATGCGAAATTTCCGTCACCACATCCTGCATGAAGGCAGGCATCTGGACCTGGATGCCTGGCAGCGCGAAGTGGGAGCGCTCCTGGTCCACGATCCGGTTTTCCAGCTCGATCGTGCCTGGGTAGTGGGTCCGGATCTGGGAGCCGAAGCGATCCTTGAGCGGTGTGATGATCCGCCCGCGATTGGTGTAATCCTCTGGGTTGGCGGAGGCGATGACCATGATGTCGATCGGGAGCCGAACCTGGAAGCCGCGGATCTGGACATCCTGTTCTTCGAGGATATTCAGGAGACCGACCTGGATCCGTTCGGCGAGATCCGGCAGTTCATTCAAATTGAAGATGCCGCGGTTGGTGCGCGGGATAAGGCCGAACGAGATGATTTCCTCGTTGCTGAGATAGCGGCCCTCGGCCACCTTGATCGGATCGACCTCGCCAATCAGGTCGGCCACGGTCGTGTCCGGTGTCGCCAGCTTCTCGGCGAAGCGGCGGTCGCGGGACACCCACTCGATCGGTGTCGCGTCACCACGTTCTGCGACGAGGCCCTTGCCGAAATGGGAAATCGGCGCCAACGGGTCGTCGTTGACTTCGGACCCAGCCACGATCGGGATCCACTCATCGAGCAATTGCGTCAGGCTGCGGGCGATGCGGGTTTTGGCCTGGCCGCGTTCGCCGAGCATGATGATGTCGTGCCCGGCGAGGATCGCGTTCTGGAGCTGGGGAACGACCGTGTCTTCATAGCCATAGATGCCGGAGAAGAGCGGATCGCCACCGCCGAGGCGGTCGATGAGATTGGAGCGCATCTCGTCGCGGACGCTGCGCGACGCGTAGCCGGATGCGCGGAGGTCACCGAGGGTCGAAATCGAAGGCTGGGTCATGGCGGGCTCCTGACGATCCGGGACGTGGGGCGTGGGTGAAATCGTGATGGGCGGGACGGTCGACGTTTGACCGGATCATACGTCACCGGCCCGGCCACTCACTGCCTATGGGAGCAGGTGACGAGCCAGGAACTGGGCCGCTTCGGCGTAGCCGTCGACGCGGTTCCTGCGCTTGGAGAGGCCGTGGCCCTCGTCATCGAAGACGCGCAGCTCAACCGTCTGACCCCGGCTTTCGAGCGCCGCCGTGATCTGCTCGGCCTCGAAGAGCGGGACGCGCGGATCATTGCGGCCGTGGATCACGAACAGTGGAGCGCGGACGTCGTCGATGTAGGTGATCGGCGAGATCCGTTCCAACATTTCCCGATCGGTTTCCAGGAACCCGTACTCCTCCGAGCGGTGCTTCCGGCGCCACGGGCTCGTGCGTTCAAGGAAGCTGACAAAGTTGGCGATCCCTACCACGTCGACGGCGACCGTCCAGAGGTCGGGATAGAGGGCGATCACGGCGAGGGTCATGAACCCGCCGTAGCTCTGGCCCATGACGCCGATCCGGTCGCCAATCACGTCGTCGCGGGTGCGCAGCCAGTCGACCGCCGCCGCGGCGTCCTTGACCGCGTCCAACCGCAGCCCCCGGTCGTCGAGGTGGCTATACGCCTTGCCGTAGCCGGTGCTGCCGCGCACGTTGAGCGAGAGCACGGCGATGCCGAGCGACTGGATGAACTGGTCGGTCGGGATCGCCGAGGCGTACTGCAAGCGACGTTGGGATTCGGGACCGCCGTGAATTTCGACGAGCACCGGAAACGGCCCATCGCCTTGCGGCTTGAGGAGGAAGGCCGGGATCTCCCGCCCGTCGAAGGTCGGGAAGTGGATCAGCTCAGGCGTCGCCACCGGGGGACGGTCCGTGGCGTCCTCGCCGGAGACGATTTGCGTCGAGCCGTTAGTGTTCGAGAGGACGATCGCCGAGGGGTCTTCCGCCGACGAAAAGCCGAAGGCCAGCGTGGAGCTGTCCGGCGACCAGGCAAAGCGGTCGATCGTGCCCTTCGGAAGATCGCTGAACTCGATCGGACCGCGCCGGTCGACCAGGGAGTGCAACGCGATGCGGGACCAGCCCTGTTCGTTGACGGCGATAGCCACGTGCCGGCCGTCCGGCGACACCTTGAACGACTCGACGTCCCGGTTCCTGGCGTCCCGGACCATCCGCCGCTCGCCAGTTTCGAGGTCCTGGCTTTCCAGGCGCACGAAGTCGGCGCCTTCGTTGGTTAGATAGAACACATGGCGTTCATCCGGGGCGAAGGCCGCGCCCGTCAGCCAGGCTTCGCCCTCGTGGGCGGTGAGGACCCGCGGCGTCTTCGTCTCGCGGTCGATGAGCAACAGGTCGGCGTCCAGGTTGGTGTTGGCGCGGATCACCAGCGCCTGGCGGCCGTCGCGCGACAGCGCCACCGGCGTCGCGGCGCCGACGGCCTCGAACCACATCTCGATCGCCCCGGATGCCAGGTTGATCTCGACGATGTCGAAGATCGACTCGTCGCGCGCGTTGGACTTGACCAGCGCCGTTCGACCGTCCGTCGCCAGGGCGCCCGGTTCGTGCATCGCGTCCGGACGCTTCGTCACCTGGCGCGGTTCGGCATCGCGTGACGGCAACATCCAGATTTGCTGCCGTTCGTCGCCGCCCTGGTCCATCCCGAAGACGATGACGCCCGATCTGCCGCTCAACAGCGAGAGCAATCGTTCGCCGTAACCCGTCTTCGGCGTGACCGCGCCGGAGGCGGTGTCGAGGAGGCCAAGTTGCGGCACGCCGCTCCGATCGTCGAGCACGGCAAGGGTCGCATCGTCGACAAAGACGGGCATACTGTATGAGGGCCGCTCGAAGTAGCGAACGGCTTGCTGTTTGAGTTCCGACAAGTCGAGGTGTTGGGCGGTTGACACGGATTGGCCTCCTGGTTCGCCGACGTTTCACCCGCACTCTAAACACATTGGCGCGTCGCTGGCAACGCCCAGGCGCCTCGACTGGTCAGCACAAGGAGATAACCGGATGCCTTCACGGACCCTCCCATTCCGCGCGATCATCGTGACCTGCGCCCTGGCGCTGGTCGCGGCCTCGCCAGCAACGACGCTGGCTCAGGACAATCAGGAAACCTACGACGAGATTTCCGAGGAGATGGCGGAGATTCGCGGTCTCGAGCTGCTCGACCCGATCGATGTCGAAGTCAAGACACGGCAGGAATTGCAGGACGAAACGCGGGAGGACCTCGAAGAAGACTATCCTCAGTCCGATCGCGACGACGACCAACTGGTGCTGGAGGCGTATGGGCTGATCGAACCGGGCCAGGATATCGGCGACCTGTATGTCGACCTTTTGGGCGAACAGATCGCCGGCTACTACGATCCGGAAACCAACGAAATGGTGGTCGTGGCGTCGAGCGACGCCAACGAGCTCAGCGCGTCCGACCAGGTCACCTTCGCTCACGAAGTCGTCCACGCCTTGCAGGACCAAAACTTCGACCTCGAGAGCTACAACGACCTCCGGCTGGACGGCAACAGCGACGAGTCCCTTGCCATTACCGCGTTGATCGAAGGTGACGCGACGCTGGCCCAGATCGACTTCATCCTGGGCGACATGCGGCTGGCCCGGGAGTTTCTCGAAGAAATCGAATCCGAGGACATTTCCACGGAGCAG
>JBGTNF010000200.1:0-7020 GCA_041743205.1 Thermomicrobiales bacterium
GAGGCGAGCCCGATCGACATCCGGGCGGCGGTGCCCGGTTTGTCGTACCGGGCGCGCACCTCGAGCCGCTGCGTAACAAGCCGGGTCAGCGCGGCGCCCGCGCTGGGGAAATAGGGGTGACCGAAACCATCGACGTACTCCGGCTGGTCGCCCCCCACGTGCCGGCCATCGGCCGTCCGGAGGGTTTCCGGCACGATCACCACCGACCAGCCCCGCCGGTCAAGATCGCGCTGGACAAGGGCCAGCACCGCCTCGGCATCGGCCGGCGGACGCTCCGGGAACAGGATGACGGGTTCGAGATCACGCTCGTCATCGCCAAAGCCAAGCGCGCCACTGGCGGCAACCCAGCCCGCGTCGCGGCCCATCACCTCCACGAACTTGACGGCGTGGAGCTGGGGCGAGGCGATCGAATCGTAGGTGGCGTCACGCACGGCGTTGGCGAGGTAGCGGGCGATCGAGCCGTAGCCGGGGCAATGGTCGGTTTCGGGAAGATCGTTGTCGATCGTTTTGGGTACTGCGGCAACGCGCAGGTCCTGGCCGATTTCGGCGGCCCGCGCGGCCAGGCGATTTGCGGTGTCAGCCGAGTCGTTTCCGCCGATGTACACGAAAGTCGTGACGCCGTGCTGACGCATCAGTTCCAGCGCCCGGTCCAGATCGCCCGGCTGGAGCTTGTAGCGGCCCGTGCCCAGCGCCGCCGACGGGGTGTTCCGGATCGCCTGGACTGTTACCGAGGGCTGATCGAGCAGGGACACGAACCGCTCGCCGAGCAACCCTTCGATCCCGTTCCGGACGCCCAGCACCCGCCCGAACTCCCCGGAATCGCGAGCGGCTTCGATGACGCCAACAAGGCTGGCGTTGATGACGGCGGTGGCGCCGCCGGACTGGCCGACGAGCAGGGTCGACGGATGATTGGAAGGGGAATTCGACATGGGGCGGGCCCGGACCTTTCGGAAGAAGATGCGTCAGCGCCAGGGTCGCCGATCACGGCGGCCAGGCGCCGGTGATCGGCTGGATCGGGCGACCGGCGAGGCGCAGCGACAGGGCGTGATCGGGACCACCGTGACGCAACCAGTCGTCACGCTGGAAGTAGGCCAGTTCCACGCGATCGGGATCGTCGATGCCGATGACCAGGCAAACCCGGCGTTGCGCCTGGTCCAGCCCTTCCAGATCGACCTCCCCGACAATCGCCAGGATCAACCGGTCGCTGCCGGACCGGGGTTCGGGACCGGCGATCAGCGCAATGTCTACGCGCCCGCGATCCCCGAGCGCATCGGCCAGCACCACCTGCAACCCCAGCGTGGCGACGACCAGATTGACCAGCGGGCGGCTCAACGCGTGATCGAGCTGAACGTGGTAGCGGCGCGAGGCGCCCTCCCGGCGGCCCTGGAGCACGCCGAGCCGCTCCAGCTTGTAGCACTCGTGCTGGAGGCTGCTGATCGGCGACCCGAGGTCGCGGGCGAGCTCGGTCAGGGAGAATTTCGTGTCGAGCCGGGGCACGGCCCAGGCCAGGAGCGCCGCCCGGACCCTGGAAGAAAACACTTCGCCCAACAACGCCAGCGCCCGATCCCGCGATGCATCCTCGCCGGTGGACGATGTGACGGCGATGGCTGAGGACATGCCGGCGCGTTCCTTCCTGACGAACGACGGGACCCGCGGTCGGGCGAAACGCCTGCCTGCCGACCAAAACGACAAGCCAGCGAACGGCGCAACAGCGGACCATACCCCCTGTTTGGGGTGTGGAGATTGTGACATTTTTCCTCTAAGATGGACGGATCGTCACGGCGCGTTTCCGACCACGAATCCCCGAAACCATCGAGTTTCGGAGTTTGCTGGCCGGGACCCAGCACCGCGTCGTTTGTCACACGGTCTTGGAGGACCCCATTAGTACCGCCTTAGGGCTCGTCGCTGTCGTCATCCTGGTTCTCGCCAACGGCTTCTTCGTCGCCACCGAATTCTCCCTGGTTTCCGTGCGCCGCACGCGGATCCAGCAGCTCGCCGCCGAAGGCAACCGGCGGGCCGTGTCGGTGCTCGACCGCCTCACCCACCTCGACACCTACATCGCCGCCACGCAGCTCGGGATCACGATCTCCAGCCTCGCGCTGGGCTGGATCGGCGAACCGGTCGTGGCCGTGATCGTCGAAGACATCGTCCACGCCTTCAACCTGGAAATCGGCTCGACCACGCTGCACGCGATTTCGTTCGTCATCGCCTTCTCGCTGGTGACGGCGCTGCACATCGTGATCGGCGAGCTGGCGCCCAAGAGCCTCGCCTTGCAACGGCCGGAACAAACGGCGCTGGCGGTGTCGTCCTGGATTCACGGCTTCCTCGTCATCTTCCGGCCCGTCATCTATGGATTGAACTGGGTCGGCAACTGGGTGGTTCGGCGCTTCGGGATCGAACCCGCCGGCGGCCACGCCATGGTCCAATCCGCCGAAGAACTCATGATCTCGATCCAGGCCAGCCGCGAGGCCGGGTTGGTCAACCAGACCGCGCACGACCTGGTCGGCCGCGCCTTCTCGTTCAACGATCTCCAGGCCCGCCACGTGATGGTGCCCCGCACCGAAGTCACGGCGATCCCGATCGACGCCACGCTGGACAACGTGATGCAGGTGGCCTCCGACACCTCGCACACCCGCCTGCCCATTTACGAGGACGACACCGACCACATCGTCGGCATCATCAAGGTCAAGCGGCTGATGCCGCTCTTTCTCGCCCAGGTCGAAGCCGAGGCAATTGCCCGCACCGCCCAGATCGCCGTCGCCAGCAACGGCCAGGAACCGCTTGACGGTTCGGCCAGGCAGGCGCTGGCCGTGGCCGAGGAACGCGCCCAAACGTTCCGGATCCGGGACTACATGATGGATGCGATGCTGGTGCCGGAAACGCTGGCGGCCTCGGACGTGCTGACCCGGATGCGCGAAGAGCAAATCCAGATGGCGGTGGTGATCGACGAGTACGGCGGCACGGCCGGTATCGTCACGCTCCAGGACATCGTCACCCACCTCGTCGGACGTGTGCAGGATCACGAGGACGAGGAGGAACGCAACGGTCACACGGCCGACGGCATCCTCCACCTGGACGGCCTGACCGGCCTTGTGGAATTGCGCGAACAGTACGGGATCGACCTGCTCGACGAGGGGTACGATGTCGAAACGCTCGGCGGCTACGTCTTCTTCGTGCTCGGCCGGCCGGCCATCGTCGGCGACGACGTGACGGCCACCGGCGGCCAGCAATTCGTGGTCGAGGCGATGGAAGGGCTGCGGGTATCGCGCGTCCAGGTGGTGCCTGCCGATTATGTCGAATTCAACCGGAAACGCGACATGGTCGCCGCGTAGTGAAGGTTCGCCCGTTGACGACCGAAGCGCCTTCGACTGACGCCCGTCCCATCCGGAAATCCGCCGATCGGGCGGCGGCGGAATACGCCCTGCTTGGCCTGATCGCGAACACGGCTGACGGCGAAATCCACGGGTACGATCTCTCCCGTGCGTTTGCCGAAGGCGCCCTCGGCCGGATCATGCGGCTCGAGTCCGGGATGCTTTACCACTACCTCAAGAAACTGGCGCGCGACAGCTGCATCGGCACGCGGATCGAGCGGCAATCCGGACGGCCCGACCGTCAGGTCCACACGCTCACGCCTCACGGCGATGCCCTGCTCCGCGCCTGGATCGCGGCGCCGGTGGGCTCGACGCGCGAGATCCGGCTCGAATTCCTGGTCAAGCTCTACCTTGCCCGCGCCATCGATCCGGGGCACGCGGTTGCCCTCGTCGCCGACCAACGATCGGTGATGCGTACGCGCGCCGAGCGGCTCGCGAAGCAGGTGAACACGCCGCAGTCGCCCGATTCCGACGCCTCGTTCGGCGAAGCCGTGCTCCAGCTGCGGCTTGGCCAAACCCGGGCCGCCATCGACTGGCTCGCCACCTTGCCCGAATCAGGTCCATCGCCAGACGCCGAATTGGCTGACCGGTAAGCCGGCGCGGCTTGCCGCGATCCGAACTGCCACGTACCCTACTCAGCAGTTGAATATGGCGGATCGTGGCGTCACGCGTTCATCATGAGATGCCAAAGCGTGAGGCGCATCGGCGGTTGTCGTAGGGGCGGCAGCGAAGCGAGCCAGAATCGACCGATATTGACACGCGTCGAAACGGGGCCTTGTCGATTGGTGTGTCCGCCCGGATGTAGCCGGTCCGGAAAGCCGCGAACACGTCCGGATTCCGCTGTATGCGGTGGCCGGCACAAGACCGGCCAGTACGAAACCGACAATGACGGAACTGGTTGCCCGTGAAGGCTCATGATTCGGTCGAAGGTGAGGCAACGGATCATTGACCAGCGGCGGCAAGAATTCGTTCACCTGGACGCTGGTGGCGATCAGCGTCATTGGGCTGGCGGCGCTGACGCTGCCAACGCTCGCGTTGCTCGTCCGCGCGTACGAGGCGCGCGATGTCCTGGGCAACCAGGAGTCGCGGGCCACGCTGAGGGAAGCGCTCACCCTGAGCCTGGGCACCTCCCTCGTCTCGCTGGTCCTGATCGTGCTGGTGGGCACGCCGATCGCCTGGGTGCTGGCGCGGGGCCGGTTTCGCGGCGTCCGGATCCTGGACGCCATGATCGACCTGCCGATCATCCTGCCGCCGGCCGTGGCCGGGATCGCGCTGCTCTCGGCCTTCGGCCGGCGCGGGTTGCTCGGCGAGCATTTCGACCGGTTCGGGATCGACATCGCGTTCTCGACGACGGCGGTCGTGATCGCCCAGACGTTCGTATCGGCGCCCTTTTACATCCGCTCGGCGCGGGCCGGGTTCAGCCGCATCGACCGCTCGCTGGAAGAGGCCGCCGCGGTGCTTGGCGCCAACCCGGCCCGCGTCTTCTGGCGGATTACCCTGCCGCTGAGCCGGGCCAGCCTCTTCGCGGGCGCCGTGCTGGCCTGGGCCCGCGCGCTCGGCGAGTTTGGGGCCACGATCCTCTTCGCCGGCAACCGCGAGGGCGTTACCCAAACCATGCCGCTGGCGATCTACGAGCGGTTCGGGGCGGGCGACCTGCCGACGGCCCTGGTGCTCTCGGCGATCCTGCTCGGAACCTCCACCGTTTTCCTCGTCACGGTGCGGTCGTTCGGGACGGCGGGACCAGATCGATGAGCCGCGAACGCCGGCCCGGCGGGGCCTATACTGGCATCCACGGTATATGCCGCATCGGTCCGTCGCGAGGCTCTCATGGCGCTGAACGAACTCGGCACACCCCAGATCCCGGCTCCGGCCACGTCCCTGGTTGGGCGTAAACACGAACTCGGCCAGCTGACCGCGCTGCTCGGGCGATCCGACGTGCGGCTTGTCACCCTGTTCGGCCCCGGCGGGGTTGGCAAGACCCGGCTCGCGATCCAGGTCGCCCAGGAGAGCACGGTCAGCGCCGACGTGCATTTCATCCCCCTTGCCAATGTGCGAGATACCGAAAACGTGCGGGCGGCGATCACCCGTGCAATTGGCGTCAACCAGGCCTCCAGTTCGCCGGACGACGTGATCGCCGCAGCGCTGGGCGCCCGGCCGGTGCTCTTGGTGCTCGACAACCTGGAACAGGTGGCCGCCGGCCTCGCCTTTCTCACCGACGTGCTGGCCGGCTTGCCTGACCTCTCGATCCTCGCCACCAGCCGGGTCATCCTCCGGCTCTCGGGCGAGCACGTGTTCCGGGTGGAACCGTTGCCCACCACCAGCCAGCCCGGGGCCATTGCCTCGGCCACGGAGCTGTTCATCGAGCGGGCCCGGGCCGTGCGGCCGGATCTCGACCTTTCGCCCGCCAACCTCGCGGCGATCGACGAGATCTGTGGCCAGATCGACGGTCTCCCCCTGGCGATCGAATTGGCTGCGGCACGCACCCGGTTCCTTTCGCCGGCCGCCCTGCGCGACCGGCTGGGCAAACGCCTCTCCAACCTGGTGGACGGTCCGCGGGACACGCCGGAGCGCCACCGCACCCTGCACGCCACGCTCACCTGGTCTCACGACCTGCTCGGCGCCGACGAACGCGTGCTCTTCCGCCGGCTGGCCATTTTCCAGCCGAGCGCCCCACTGGACGCCATCGGCCCGGTTTGCAACGCCGCCGGCGACCTGGGCCGTGAACCGGAGGAGATCCTGGCCGATCTCGTCGATCACAGCCTGGTCCGGATCGTCGACGCCCCAGCCACCGGCCCCCGCGTGCGCCTTCTCAACACCATTCGCGAATTCGCCCGCGAGCAGCTTGCGCTCAGCGGCGAAGAGGCCGCGATACAGGCGGCGCACGCCGCCTGGTACGCCGACCTCGTGATCCGGACGCCAGCCGAAACGTGGCGCACCGGCACGGCCGAGCTCCGCGCCTGGACCACGCGCTTCCTGCCTGACCTCGATAACTTCGCCCTTGCGCTCAAGTCGCTGGCGGAAAGCCCTGACAAAACGCCGGCCATCCGCGTCATCGGCAGCCTCGTGCCATTCTGGATGGAAACCGGGCAATTGCGTGAAGCCAGCCTCTGGACCGATCGTCTGCTGCCGCATGTCGAGTCCGCACCGATCGACGCCCAAACCTCTTTCTACCGCGGCGCCGCGATCATGGCGCTCACGGACGACGCGCTCGACCTGGCCCACCGGTACGCATCGCTCAGCATGGACCTGGCGCTGCAAGCCGGATCGCCGCGCGTGATCGCCAACTGCCAGAACCTGCTCGGCCAGGTGCATTGGCGGATGGGCGACGCCGTCGAAGGCGAACGTCTCCAGCGGGCGGCGATCGACACGGTGCTCCAGACATCAGACCAGCTGGGCGGCGCCCTGTTCGCGGCCCAGATCGCCGACGCGCTGATCGAAACGGGCGAGTTGGACCGCGCCGAACCGCTCCTGCGCGAAGCCATGCCCGTCGTCCAGCGCGAACGGCCCGAAGCCCTGCCCATCCTTCAGGGCGCCATGGGGTACTTGCTGTTGCAACGCGGCGATCTCGACGCAGCCAGCGACGCGTTCGAACGGAGCCTCGATTACCACCTCCAGCCGCCGCACCGGTTGCCCTCCGTGCTGGCCGGGC
>JBGTNF010000201.1:0-3305 GCA_041743205.1 Thermomicrobiales bacterium
GGTCGCTCGCTCGTGGGTCTGGGCCCCCCAGTTGGCATGGGCGATCCCGATCGGCGGGGTGATGTCGGCGCGGGCGACACCGGCGAAGAGCGTTGTGGACATCGCGGAAACTCCAGTGCTTTCCAGGCGTTTCGTTGGCGAGACGTGACATGCTCTGCGGGGATCTATCCCGGCAGGGCCGCCTACCAATCCGCGACGGCGCCATCCGGGTGAAAATAGCGCTTCGCTTCCTCCAGCTTGTACGGATGTTTCGCAGCTTCCACCTCGTTGATGTCGATGCCGAGTCCGGGCTGGTCCGGGATCGCCGCGTACCCGTTCACGACCTCGACCGGGTTGATCACCACGTCGTTGCGCCACGGCACATCGTTGGTGATCGCCTCCTGGATGAGCCAGTTGGGGGTGGCGGCGGCGAAATGCATCGCCGCCGCGGTGGCGACCGGACCGTTCGGGTTGTGCGGGGCAACCGCGATCTGGTGCGCCTCGGCCATCGCCGCGATCTTCCGCGCCTCCCACAACCCGCCGCAGTGGGAAAGATCCGGCTGGATGATATGGCAGGCGCGCTTTGCGATGAGGTCTCGGAACTGGGACGTGCCGACAAGGCGCTCCCCCGTCGCGATCGGGATCTTCGATTGGCGCGTGACCTGGAGCGTCGCCTCGATATCCTCGGTCGGGCACGGTTCCTCGAAGAAGTAGAGCCCGTAGGGTTCGAGCGCGTGGCAGTACTCGATCGCCATCGCCGGCCAGCAGCGGCCATGAAGGTCGACCATCAGGTCCATTTCGTCACCGACAGCACGGCGGATGGCCTCCACGTAGCGGGCGGCCTGCTTCACTTGCTGGATGCCCTCGATCGGCTCCGTCCGCGGCACCGCCATGAACTTGACCGCGGAGTACCCAGCCTCCCGGATGGCAAGGGCGTTCTCGGCGAATTGGCGTGTTTCCGTACTTTCGTACATCACGTTCATCCTGCCGCCGCCAAGGTGGTTGTACATGCGGATGCGGTCTCGCACACGGCCGCCGAGCAACTCGTAGACCGGCACGCCGAGGGCCTTCCCCTTGATGTCCCACAACGCCTGCTCGATCCCGCTGATCGCGCTCATCCCCTCGATCCCGGCCCGCCAGAAATACTGGCGCGTCATGACCTGGTAAAGGTGCTCGATCCGGAACGGGTCTTCGCCGATCAGCAACCGGCTGATGTCGTCGACCGAGCCGGCGACGCCGGCGGTCTTCCATTCCAGGGTCGCCTCGCCCCAGCCGTAAAGGCCGCCCTGGTCGGTTTCGACCTTGACGAAGATCCAGTTCCGCATCCTGGCGTTGACGACGGTGCTGCTGATGCGGGTGATCCTCATCTGAAATCCCTGTCTCCCCTACTGAATCGACCTGGCCTGACGCTCTACCCGACGGGAGCATCGACGAAGGCGCGGGAATCCGGCGCCAGCAATGGCGTGCCGCCAGCGGCTGCCGATTCGAGCGCGACGATCCCAGGAATCGTGTAGTCCAGCGCACGGTGGACATCGATCGGGATCTCCCGTTCGCCCCGGATGGCGGCGAGGAAGTCCTTGAGCAGCCAGTACTCACTCGTGCCGTGACCACCTTGGCGGGCTTCCGGCGGGGCGGCGAGCCGGTCCGGGATGTACTGGTCCGCGAAGTCACTGACCGGATGCCACTGCGCGGTATCCCTGCCGACATGGGATGGCTCGTGGGTATCCTCCAGCCAGATCTTGCTGGTGTCTCCGTTGCCCCGCCACGACTCGAACGAGCCTCGCGTGCCCTGCAGCGAGTAGTAGGCCATCTGGTGCGGGCGGGGCGACGTATGGTCGACCCGGACGCGGAAGACGAGGCCGCCGTCGGTCTGCATGGTCATCAGGGCCTGGGTCGGCTTGGTGACCCGCGGGTCGAATATCCCGCCGGGAACGGTCATTGTGCTCACGGTCTTCACCCGGTCGCCGGTGATGTAGAGCAGTGGGCCGAGGCTGTGCGTGCAGTAGACCCCGAGATACCCCTTGCCTCGCCAGGTCAGCGAGCCGTCCGGGTTGTACCAAAGGTCGCGGACATCGTGCAGGTATTCCCCTTCGCCGAAGTAGACGTCGCCGAACCGGCCGTCGTCGTGCAGGCGTTTCAGGAGCTCGACCTCGTCGAGGTAGCGGTAATTCTCGGCCATCATGTATTGGGCCGTGCTGCGCCCGGCCGCCGCGGCGAGGTCGATCGCGTCGGCCATCGTGTTGCAGGCCGTGACCTCGCTCAGGACATGAATCCCGGCGTCGAGGGCGGCAATCGCCTGCCGCGCGTGATAGGGCAGTGGCGATGCGACGACCACCGCGTCGATCTCCGAATCGAGGAAGTCGTCGAGATTCATGAACGGACGGGCGCCGATCTCGGCCGCTGCAGTGACAACCTTGTTCTCATCGATGTCGTACAGCGCGGTGACTTCCGCCCCCTGCGCCGCCTGGCAGAGGCGCACGAAGCTCTGGCCCCGCCGCAGCCCGATCACCCCGAACCGAACCGTGTCGCTCATCACCCCGCTCTCCCCTCCCGATCCTGGCGATTGCCCAGGATTTGCTGGATTGCCCGCCACCGTTCCGGCGCCGTTGGGTCGACCATCCACGGTTCGAATCCCAACCGGAGGTAGGTCGCGATCGCGGGCAGCCGGTTGTCATCGGTTTTCAGGAAGATCCGGTCATGGCCGGCTGCCGCCGCCTGATGGAGCACCGCCAGGCAGACGACGTAGCCAAGACCGTGTCCCTGGTGTTCCGGACTGGCGGCGACCCACCCCAATTCAGGCGACGGCGCGTAGGAGTCGTCGGGATGGAGGTGGAGCTGGGCCGTGGCCACGGGTTCGCCGGCCCGTGTGACGAAAAAGCTTGCTTCCAGCACCATGGTGGAGCCGGGGGCGAAGTACGGCGCCGCCCGTTCGACGGTCCACGAATCCAGCTCTGCGTTCCGGTCGAGCAGCGCGGCCCAGGCCGCGGCATCGCCGGCGGTGAGGGTCCGCAACGCGTAGCCGTCGGGAACCACCAGCGTCGGCAATCCGTCGAGGGCCCGCGCCATATGCAGTTGGGTGGCGCTGTTGCCATTCGTCATGTCCGTGATCCTCGATTCATATTGGCAGTGCCCCAAACCCATCGTCACCAGCCGGGCGGCTATCCCTTGATCCCGGAGAGCGCTACGCCGCGCACGAAGTTCCGCTGGAAAATCTGGTAGATGAGGATCGTCGGGATGCTTGCCAAAAGTGAACCCGCCATCAATGCGAAGACGGCACTGCCGGCGCCGATGATGCTGATTTTCGCTCCCACGGTAATTGCCTTTCA
>JBGTNF010000202.1:0-5507 GCA_041743205.1 Thermomicrobiales bacterium
GAAGTGACCCTAGTTCTGCGACGCCCGCGAAGCGCCCGCGAGCGTTTCCTCGATCAACCGGGCCTGGTCCTTGGGGTCGAGTTCCCTGCGAATGATGCGTCCGGCAGCCAGCGTTGCGATGTCGGCGAAGTCGTTGATAAGCTTCACGCGCTCCTGTTCCGCTTCCTGCCGGATCGTTTCCTGGGCACGCGTCAGGTAGGTATCGGCCTGGACATTGGCCTCCTCCCGGGCGCGGGCGATCATCTGCTCGCCGTTCTGGCGAGCGGTGGCCAGGACTTCCTGCGCCTCGCGACGCGCTTCGAGGAGAACCTCTTCGTTGCGCGCGTGGGTGTCCTTGAGCTCCTGCTGCATACGCTCGGCCGAAGCCATGCTCTCGCGGATCTTGTCCTGCCGCTCGTCAAGCACCTTGACGATAGGTCCGACCGCGAATTTCCACAGCAGGAAGATGAAGACGAGAAAAGCGACGAGCTGGACGGCGAATTGCCACCCATTGAGACCGAACTGGTCCACCTTGTGCCACTCCTTCGCGAATCGTCCCTACACGGCCATCGCCTGGGCCGCCAGCCCGGCGAACCGGACCCGGCGCGGAGAGTTCCCCTGCGCCGGGAGCCGCCGCCCGGAGGATTAGACGAGCGCGATGATGACGGCGATAACGAACGCGTAAATGGCGACCGCCTCGGCGAGCGCGGCGCCGACGATCATGGTCGAGCGGATTTCGCCGGAGGCTTCCGGGTTGCGGCCGATCGCGTCCATGGCGCCCCGGACCGCGAGTCCGATGCCGAGCGCGGGGCCAAGACCGCCGACGCCAATGGCAATGGCCGCGCCAATCGCCTTGGCCGCGTCAACGCCCTCTGGTCCTGTCATTCCGTCAAACACGTGATGTTCCTCCTGGCGGCGCCAGCCTCTCATGCCCACGCATGCGGCCACACCGTCGTCGTTGCCTGGACGGCTCCGTGCCGTCCGTTACAGCCTATGGGTCAACCGAGTTCCGTGGCGCCCCAGCGTTGCCGCCTGCGCCTTGCCAAACGGCAGGACTCGCGAAAGTGAGGGATCAGTCGCCGGACGGCTGAGCCGCCGGCGGGGCAGCGGGAGCCTTGACATCGTCGTGCGCGTGCTCGTCGCCATCGTGTTCGCCGTGGGCTGCTGCCAGCATGATGTAGATGAGGGTGAGCAGCGAGAACACGAGCGCCTGGATGGTGCCGAACAGCACTTCGAGGCCGATGAAGACGACCGGGAAAAGGAAGGGAATGATCGCGATCTTGATGGCGGCGCCCATGGCGTACATCACGCCGAGCAGGATTTCCCCGGCGAAGACGTTGCCAAAGAGCCGGGCGGCGAGCGACAGGATGCGGGAGAATTCACCGATCAGTTCGATCGGGAAGAGAAACGGCGGATCGGCCATGTGTTTGAGCCGGCCGACGACACCGTGGGCGGAAACGCCCGCGACCTGGATCGAGATGAAGGCGATGATCGAGAGGGCAAAGGTCATGTTCAGGTCGGCGGTCGGCGGGCGGAAGAAGGGAACGAGGGTTTTCTCGTGCGCTTCCTCGACGGCCGCTCCGGCAACGGTTTCGCTGTGGTCCTCGTCGGCGGCCGCGCCATCCCCACCTTCGCGGTCATCGACCACGGCGGCAGCCACCTCGGACTCCGGCGTGGCTTCGGCTCCAACTCCGGCTTCGTCGTCGATCGCGGTTTCCTCTTCCGCGTGTTCATCCTCATGATAGACGCCGATAGTTCCGACGCCGGGCAGGAGACCGGAGAAGTTGGAAAAGATGATGAAAATGAAGATGCCGGAGATCAGGGGAAGAATGCGGCGTCCGAGACGCTTGCCGCCGGTGCCTTCGACCAGGTCGACGAGGAACCCGATGATCATCTCGAGGACGCCCTGAGCCCGGCCCGGAACGGCCTGGGCGCGGCGGGCGATCAGCGTAAACGTAGTGAAGACGAGGATCATGACCAGGAACATGGTCATCATTGAATTGGTCACCGGAATCGGACCAATCCGGAACAACTCTTCCGCCTTAAGGGAAATATGAATATCCATAGACCAGGCGTTACTCCTCAGCGTCGAGTTCCGGGTACGTCTTGTCGTCTGTGGTCACGGCGCGTTTTCCCGGCGCCAGTCCGATTCCGCGTTGAATCAACTTGACGGCCCTGACGGCCCGTTTCCCGAGTTACACGTCTGTATTCGCCCCGTCGTGGTTCCGGGAAGCCATCCTTTGGGCCATCGTTCGCCCGATCGGTCCGTTGCGACGTTTGCTGTCGCTCGCCAGCACCAGTTCGTAGAGTTGATAGCCAGCCGCGATCAGCCCCACTGCGACCCCGATGAGCGTGAAAACCGGACTTCGATCCAGCCATTGATCGAAAACGATGCCGAGCCCGATGAAGATAACGAGCGAGGCGACAACCGAGACGCCCAGGCCGGTCGCGAGTCCAACCATCCGTGCCTGTTCCAACTGGCGATCGGGCTTGTCATCGTCTGCCAAATCCGTCCCCTGTTTCGTTTGAACATATTATCACAATGTCGGCACGACGGCCATGTACCGTGCGCCCATTGCATTTCCAATATCCGGCGCGGCGCCAAGAGGCTCGATAACACCCCTCGCCGCCTGCCACCCAAGACGACGTAAGCCTACCCTGCCCAGCCAACCGTGTCACGCCGCGTTCCGATTCCAGGTGCGCCACGGGTTTTTGAACGGTTGCATCGGAGGCGCCCAGCCCATTTTTTCGTAGGGTTGCGGACCTTGTGTCCGCCCGTCGTTGGTAAAGCCGATCAATACAAAGACCGATCGAACCGAATGCCGGAGATCGCCTAGCACGAGCGGACACAAGCGCCGCAACCGTACGAGAGACCTTTGCTGGGTGAGGCTGCTCCAGGGGCTGCGACGCTCCTCCCGCGCCTCTAGCGTGCCCGGATTCCGGCTGTTACCCTGCGAGAAGGGATCGCCCGCGCAATGGAGCGTCGATAGACGTCATGATGACCTCACCGGACATTACCACCGACCAGGAGCCCGAGCCGCCCGGAATGCTGGACTCGTCCGCCTCCGGGTCCGAGGCGCCGCCGATGACCCAGCGCCGCGTGCTGGGACTGGCGTTCCCGATCATCGGCGAAAACCTGCTCCAGGCCGCGGTCGGCATCATCGACACGCTGATGATCGCCCGGGTCGGTTCGGAGGCACTGGCCGGGGTGGGAGTGTCGCTCGAAATCGTCTTCTTCATGATCGCGATCCTCTCCAGCATCTCGATTGGAGGGACCGTCCTCATCTCGCAGGCGATCGGCGCCGGTGAAGGCAGCCGGGCCAACTCGCTGGCTCGCCAGACCGTATTGTGGGGGTTCCTGTTGTCGGTTCCGCTGGGTGTGCTCGGCTACCTCGCGGCCCCTGCATTGATCGGGGTGTTCCACACCGAGCCGGATGTCGAGCAACACGCGATCACCTACCTCCAGATCACGGCGGGCACGATCCTGACCCTGCTGATGACGTTCATCTGCGGGTCGGTGCTGCGCGGCGCGGGCGACAGCCGGTCCCCCTTCTGGGCGAGCGTGGTCGCCAACCTGGTCAAGATCGTGCTCTCGTACGGGCTCATCTTCGGGAACTTCGGCCTGCCCCGGATGGAGGTCGCCGGCAGCGCGCTCTCGTCGAGCCTCGCGCGGGGCGTGTCGGTGGTCATCCTCCTCTGGGTGCTCAGTTCGGGTACGCGCAAGGTGACGATCCGGTCGACCGAATCTTGGTTGCCGCGGCTTTCGACCGTGCGCCAACTGCTGACGCTCGGGGTCCCGGCCGCGATCGAGCAGATGCTGATCTCGGGCGGGTTCACGGCCATCATCTCGATCGTGGCCATGATCGGCACGCCCGCCCTGGCGGCGCAACAGATCAGCTTCAACTCGCTTTCGCTGGCGATCCTGCCGGGGTTCGGCTTCGCGATCGCCACCACGGCGCTGGTGGGGCAGAGCATCGGCGCCAGGCGCCCGGACCACGCCGTGGCCGCGGCGCGCATCGCCAACCGCTGGGCCACGATCTGGCTGGCGGTGGCGGCTGTTGTCTACATCGTGTTCAGCGAGCAGATCGTGCGCATCTACACGGACGACCAGGCGGTGGTCGACCAGGGATCGGCGGCGATGAAGGCGATCGGGATCGGGTTGCCGCTGTGGGCGTCGTGGACGGTCCACGGGGGGGCGCTGCGAGGCAGCGGCGACACCCGCTCACCGTTGATCTTCGGGGCGACGGCGATGTGGCTGGCGGTGCTGATTTCCTGGGTGCTGGTCTACTTCTTCGATGGCCAACTGTGGATGGTGTGGCTCACGTTCCTCGTCGCCACCCCGATCCCGGCCGTCCTGAACTGGCTTCGGTTCCGGCAACGCATGCGCCGCGCCGCGCAGGACCTCGTCGCCACGGCGCCGACACTGCTGGCGTAATGCCCGTGATCAAGACATCGACGCTCGGTAGTGGCCGCCCTGCCCCGCTGGATGTGGCGGCCACTACTGGATGACCATGGATGCGCTTCGCGTCGGGAACTCCGCTCCACTACCACCAGCCGTAGGGCACGTTGGAGTACGGGTCGAGCGGCGGGTAGCGGTCGGATTCGGCCAGCGCCCGGGTGCGCCGCAGCAGGGCGGCGACCTCGAACGGCGACAGGATTTCCTCCAGTTGCAGCACGATGTCGGGCGTGCCGCAGAGCAATCGTTGGATGTCGGCCAGGATTTCCGGCGCGATCACTTCGCCTGAGTACTGCCAGAGCACCGTGCGCAACTTGAAATCGGAATTGAACGTCAGCCCGTGGTCGATGCCCCAGATCCGGTCGTGGACATCGACCAGGCAGTGCCCGATTTTGCGATCGGCGTTGTTGGCGACGTGGTCGAACATCACCATGCGCTCGATGGCCGGGATGCGCCGGCCCCAAAACCTGGCTTCGTCGATTTCGTCTTCCGTCGGCTCCACGTAGAGTTGCAGGCTGCCGACGCCGTGCGGTCCGTCGCGAACCACCGTCGGCGGCACGAGGTTCCAGCCGAACCAGTCGCTCAGGAGGTACGAGGCGTATTCGCGAAGGTAAAGGGAGCCGGTCGGAAAATCCCACAGCGGGCGCTCCCCCGCCTGCGGCTTGTAAATGCCCAGGCACTCCCGGTCGTCATCTGCGTTGAGCCCGACGGCGAAGGTGTAATTGGACCCCCACGGCACGAGTTTGGTGGCGGTAATTTCGGCATCCCGCAGGATGGCCAGCGCCGCGCCATGGTCGAGGACATCGGGGACGGTTTCGCGCTGGTCGTCATGCTCGAAGCGAATGCGAAGATCTGGCATGCAAGTCCGAACCGCTGAGCCGCTCGCCCCAGGTCGGCGATAGTGAGATTCTACTGTGATTGACATCTGGCGCCGTGCCAGATCGACGTGGGTTCGGCCAGCGGCGCCCGATCTCTCGCAATGACCGGTCCCTGTCGCGGGAAACCTGGGTCGCGGGTACAATCCGGGCACGGTTGAACGCAGGGGCGCCAGGCAGCCCGGTTGGGACGGCGC
>JBGTNF010000203.1:0-5793 GCA_041743205.1 Thermomicrobiales bacterium
CTGACCCGCGCCCAGGCCGCTCGGCAGCAGGCCACCCCGGCCGCCGAGATTCGGCCATCCCTGCACTCCTACCCACTGGTGCAGGAAACGAAAACCTTCCGGGTGATGATTCCGCATTACAACACGAACTGGGAAGACAACGACTTCACCCGCTGGTACGAGGAGCGCACCAACGTCCACATCGAGTGGATCGTGGTCGAGGACGAGGCCGCCGTCGAACAGCTCAACCTCCAGATCGCCGGTGGCGATTATGCGGACATCATCATGGGCTTCAACTAGGCCCCCTTCGAACTCACCAACACGGTCGTCGCCTCCTACGCCGCCCAGGGCATCTTCATCCCGATCCAGGACTACCTGGAGGAAAACGCCCCCAACCTGCGCGAAATGGTGATTCCCGAGTACCCGATCGCCCAGCAGATCACCCAGATGGAGGGCGGCAACATCTATGCCATGCCCTACATCAACGATTGCTACCACTGCCAGTACAACAGCCAGAAGATCTGGATCAACAGCCAGTGGCTGGAAACGCTCGGTCTCGAAATGCCGGCCACCACCGACGAGTTCGAACAAGTGATGCTGGCCTTCAAGTCCGGCGACCCCAACGGCAACGGCCAGGACGACGAAGTGCCCGTCACCGGCTTCTCCGGGTGGCCGCTGGACCGCTTCCTGATGAACCCCTTCCAGCTGAGCGCCGGCACGCCCTACCTCTACAAGGAGGACGGCCAGGTCACAGCGGCCTACACGAAGGACGGCTGGCGCGACGGCGTCTCCTACCAGCGCCGGCTCTTCGACCAGGGCTTGCTGCCGGCCGAAACGTTTACCCAGGACAACGACCAGATCCGCCGCCTCGGCGACAACAACCAGATCGGCGTGGCGCCTGGCGTGGTGGCCGGGGTGTTCGTGCAGCAGACCGGCGGCACGCCTGGCCTCTGGTCCGACTACAAGATGCTGTCCTCGCTCGAAGGGCCGACCGGTCTTCGCCAGGCCTACCTCGATTACGACGAGGCCCACATCCCCAACGTCTTCGTGATCACCGACAAGTGCGACGATCCGGCGCTGGCCGTCGCCTGGGCCGATGGCCTCTACGAATGGGAAACCACGATCCGCTCGGTCATCGGCGTGCCGGATGTCCAGTGGCGCTACCCCGAAGCGGGGGAAATCGGGATCGACGGCGAGCCGGCGCGATGGGCGGCGATTCCCGGCGACCCGGACTACACCGGCGAGATCACCTGGTCGTGGCAGCAGCTCTCGCCGTCGTACCGGAACTCGAAGGACCGGCTCTCCCAGGCGGTGGTCGGCGACCCCGCCTGCGATACGGAGACGATCCTCTACGAAGGCTGCCGCGACGCCCTGGCGCCCTACGCCACCGGCCCGGAGGTGGACCTGCTGCGGCCGGTCTTCACCGCCGACGAAGCGATCCGGGTCAGCGATCTCGGCACCGTGATCACGCAGTTCGTGCAGGAAAACATGGCTCAGGCGATCACCGGGCAGATCGACATCGAGGATTCCTGGCCGTCGTTCCAGGACGAACTCGCAGCGATCGGCGTGGACGAATACCTCTCGATCTACCAGGGCGCCTACAACCGCCTCGGCAGCTAATCGAGCCATCATCGTGATCGCGATGCGACATCCGGTTCGTCAGGCAATGAACCGGATGCCGTCCGCGCGGCCCGTTACCGATCCGGCTCCGCCGACATGAGCCGGCGGACCAGCGAGTCGCGCTCCGCCGCCAGGCGATCAACCAGCGCCGGGGTGATCAGGCCGCCGGATTTCGGCGCTTGCCGGGCCAGGTCCTCGACCGTCATTGCCAGGCCCCAGGCGGCCGAGAGGTCCGGCGCGGGATCGGGGCCGAACACCTGCTCGTGACCGGCGATCAGTCCAAGCTCCAGTTGCGCAACCGCTTTGTGGTGAGGCGGCGGCACAAAATTGCCGAGGACCGCCGCGCGCAGGATCGCCCGGGTGCGGGCCAGGTCCATCGGCGGCGGACCGGCCAGCGCGTTTTCCCAATCGATCACGCCTGTTACCAGGCCGTCCCGGACGAGGACGTTGGCGGGGTGGTAATCGAGATGCAGCAGCCGGTCCTGCTGCGGGACCGCGTCGAGCACATGCCGGATCGGGTCCAGCGCCGGACCGCCCAGGTCGACCCAGGCGTCAACGGTGTCCGTGAGCCCAGCCGGCGCAATCACCACGTGAAGCCGGCCCAGTGTCTCACCGAGCGCCAGGCCGAGCGCGTGTGCGCGTTCGGGATGCGCCTCCAGCGCCTGGTTGGCCGGGACGCCGTCAATGAAGGTGGTGACCAGGAATGGGCGGCCGTGAACTTCGCCCCGCGTGATGATCGCCGGCGCCGGGACGCCGTGACGAACTGCCGCGTCCATCGCCAGGTATTCACGCTCGGCAGCGTCACCGGAATGCGCGCTAAACATGCGCACGACCAGCCTCGCCGCGCCCGGTTCCGGCTGGAAGGTCCACATCTCGGCGCTGCCCAGGCCGCGCTGCATCGCCGTCAGTTCGAGGTCGTCCGCAAACCCCGCCTGGATCAACCACGAACGGAGCTCGGTTTCCAGTTCATCCGCCACGATTCACCTCCCGTCGGCGGTACGGCTGTTGTCGCTGGCCAGGATTCCCACCTACGACGCCGTCACGGCAGGCGCCGCTTCATCGTTGTCGAATCGGTAGGGCCAGGGGTGACGCTCGTGCGTACCCTTCACGTCACGCAGTGCCCGTTGCCGCCCTTCGATGTCGAAGCAGGCCAGTTGATTGCCGCGCAGCAGCCAGGTTGCCCCGTCCATCGCCTGTCGTGTGGTCATGAAGCCGTCGGCAACTTCCTCTTCGAGGGCCCTCGTGAGCCAGCGACGCATCTGCACGGCGTAGGCGTAGGCCATCGAGGGCGTGTTCGTATCATCGCCAAATGCGAAAAGCTTGTTCAGTGGAACGGCGTGCAGGAAACGACGAACGAAGTCCTTGCTTGCAATCGGATCGATCGCCCACGCCCAGCACAAATCCACGTAGACGTTGCCAAAGTGCTTGGCCAGGGCAATCAGCTCATCGCTGTAGGGATAGGCGATGTGCATCAGGACGAAACGCGCGTTCGGATACTCCATCAGGAGTGGCGCGAGGTGGCCCGCTCGCAACCGGTCGACCGGCATATAGGTGCCCATTTGTCCCGTACCGGCGAGGTAACCGGTATGGAGCTTGATCGGCAACTGGTAGGCGCTGGCCAGTTCCACCCCACGCGCCAGGCACCAGTCGCCGAGGCACAGCCGCGCCTCCGATTGGGGGTCGTCGCTCCCCGGACCGCCACCAAGCACCACCTGCACCGCCCGCTCGGCGTCGGCATCCGTTCGCTCGCGCCAGGCCAGGGTGCGGACGTAGGCGTGCTGGGATTTCACCGCGATGGAGAGTGGAGCACATTGGGCAAACAAGGCCTCCATCGACTGCTCCAGGGTGGCGAGATTCCGGACCGTCACGCCGGTGGCCGCTTCGAGGACCGGATCGTCGATCATGCCGGAGGCGAACCGGACCAACGAGAGATCGCGGAGGAAGAACGCGGCGGACGTTCGGGACAGGTCGATCACGTCGAGCCCCACATCCGTCTGGAAATGATCGAGCTTCGCACGGTCGCGCAGGAGCGCGATGCACCCGCCTTTGCGCTGCAACGCCTGGAGCCGTGCCTGCCCCGCTCGAATGGTTGCCGCGCTCACCACCTCGATCTCGTACAGATCGCGAGCGGCGATGCGGACCGCCTCGCCGTACCCGGTGAACTGGGCCATGTTCCAGGCGGCCGCCACACCGGCGAAGCGACCCTCGAGGTCCTCGTCGCTGGTGTCCAGGAGGCGGGCGATGGCATCGGGCGAGGCGCCGGCGATGCCCAGGTCCGACGAGCTGTACCATCCGAAGAGGTCGCTGAGGATATCGCGCGCGTTCGGTCCCTCCCAGGCCTTATCGCCCGGCAGATGGGTGTGCGTATCGATCACCGGGACGTTGGCAATGTGGTCGGCAAGCTCGCTCGGCATCGGTCCTCCATTTCACCGCGTCGCTTTACAGCGGCGGGACGAGCTCGTAGACCGTACCGCCGGTGATGTCGGTCAGGTAAAGCACGCCGTCGGCGCCCTCGCCGAACGACGAGATCTGGAGTCCGGACTCGACCGGCTCCGAGAGGACCATGTCGCCCGAGGCGTCGGGCCCACCGCCCCAGATCAGGCCGGTGCAGTAATCGGCCAGGATGTAGACCCCGTTGAATGCGGCGAGCGCCTCGCCCCGCGAGACGTAGCCGCCAGTCACCGAGCAGCCGTCGCCGCTGGAATGGGTGTAACTGAACGCGGGCCCGGCGAACGCGGCTGGGTCGCAGTTCTCGTCCGCGTAGCAGGCCGGCCCCTCGACCACGTTCCAGCCGAGGTTGGCTCCGCCCTCGGCCGCCGGCAGCCTGGTAACTTCTTCGTACTCGTTCTGGCCGACATCGCCGATCCAGAGGTCGCCCGTTTCGCGGTCGAAGCTGAAACGCCACGGGTTCCGCAACCCGTAGGCCCAGATCTCGGGTTGCGCCTCGCTGTCGCTAACGAACGGGTTGTCGTCCGGAACCACGTAGGGCTCACCATCGGTGTAATCGGGATCGACTTCGATCCGGAGAATCTTGCCGAGCCAGGTGTCGAGGCTCTGGCCGTTGCCGCTGGGATCGCCCTGCCCGCCACCATCGCCGAACCCGATGTAGAGGTAGTTGTCCGGCCCGAATGCGAGCATTCCGCCGTTGTGGTTGGGATACGGCTGCTCCTGGGTCAGCACGACCTGCTCGCTCTCGGGATCGGCCACGCTCGGGTCGTCCGTCACCGTGAACTGCGACACGACGGTGTTGCCGTCGAGGTCGGTGTAGTCGACGTAGAAAAGCCCGCTCTCGGCGTAATTCGGTGCAAAGGCCAGCCCAAGCAACCCCTGCTCGCTGGATTCGGAGCCGACCCGGTCGGTGACGTCGAGAAACGGCGTCTCGGCCACGGCGCCGCCTTCGACGATGCGGATCAGGCCGCCCTTCTCGACCACGAAGAGCCGATCGTCCCCGGCGTTGGTCACGTAGAGCGGGGCCCCGAACCCATCGGCCACCGGTTCGAGCCCGACATCGAACGCGGCGGGGTCGAACGCGGAGTCCTGGGCGATCAGGGTCGGCGGGACCAGCAGGCTGGACGTAGCAATGACGACCGCGACGAGGAGGCTGAAGAGTCGGGACGATGGCGCGATGCGGTGCATGACGTGTCCTTCGGGTTGGTCGCGGTTACGGCTGCTCGATGATTTGACCCTGGACCGGCCTACCCGCGTCGACCGGTTCGCCATCGGCGAGGTAGCCGTCGAGGAAGCTCGGCACGCCAACCGCCACCGGGCTGGCTTTCAGGGTTTGGGCCAGCGCTGCCAGCGCCGCTCCGGTGGCGAACGGCAGCAGCGTCGGCATCACGGCGGCTGCCTGCCCGCCCCGTCGCAGCGCGTCGTTCCATCCGAACATCGGGACCCTCCTGACGCTGTCGACAACATGACATTGTCACAAGCCTACCAACTCTCGCCGGGTCAGATCGCCAAATACGACCGGGTCGGGCAGGCGTCGCCGAATCGGACTGAAGGCTTGCGGTGCGAGTGACGGCGCAGGCCGGGGGCGGTAGGATGATCCGGTTCGGATGGTTCGACGAGGAATTGAAGGGAATCCCTGTGCCCATTGCACGATATACCTACGGCGCCGACCCAGCGCCCCAGCTTGGCTACATCGCTGGCGACGCGATCTTCCCGCTGGCGGCGGTCGAGGGCCCGGCGACGATC